>JAGLDM010000197.1 GCA_023145595.1 Flavobacteriaceae bacterium
ATTCAAGTTCCGAGTAAATTTTTTTATGAATGGTTAGAAGAGCATTATATAAAGTTGCTTAGAGTTGCTTTAGTGAAACATTTGGGTGAAGATGCAAAATTGGTGTATGATGTGCGAATGGAAAATGCTTACAGCAGTAGTAAGTCTCATACGGTGAAAATTCCGAGTTCAAACCGTAAACCAATGACTCCACAGGGGCTTACAGTTCCGGTGGATATTAATAAGCGTGAATTGAAAAATCCGTTTATAATTCCGGGACTTCAAAAAGTAAAGATTGAATCGCAATTAAACCCTAATTATAATTTTGATAGTTTTATTGAAGGAGATACGAATCGTTTGGCTCGTTCGGCGGGTATGGCGGTTGCAAACAAACCCGGAGGCACTTCTTTTAATCCATTACTTATATATGGAGGAGTAGGGCTGGGAAAGACACATTTGTCACATGCTATTGGTGTTGAAATTAAAGATAAATATCCAGAAAAAACCGTATTGTACATTTCTTCAGAACGGTTTATACAACAATTTATAGATTCTGTAAAGTCGAATACGCGAAATGATTTTCTTCACTTTTATATGATGATTGATGTGTTAATTGTTGATGATGTTCAATTTTTATCAGGTAAAACTGGTACGCAGGATGTATTCTTCCATATTTTTAATCATTTGCATCAAAATGGAAAGCAGGTTATTTTGACTTCAGATAAAGCACCTGTTGATATGCAAGATGTTGAACAGCGATTATTGTCTCGTTTCAAATGGGGATTGTCCGCAGAGTTGCAAGCGCCTGATTATGAGACGCGAATTTCTATACTTCAAAGTAAGTTGTATAGAGACGGAGTTGAAATGCCAGGAGAGATTGTTGATTATATAGCAAAGCACATTAAATCTAATGTTCGTGAATTGGAAGGTGTTTTGGTTTCAATGATTGCTCAAGCATCATTTAATAGAAAAGAATTTACTCTAGCATTGACTAAGCAAATTGTAGATAAATTTGTTAAGAATACAAAAAGAGAGGTCTCTATTGATCAAATACAGAAAGTTGTATCGAATTACTTTGATTTAGATGTGGCTACTTTACAGTCTAAAACAAGAAAACGACATATTGTTCAAGCGCGTCAATTGGCAATGTTCTTTGCAAAAAGAATGACTAAAGCGTCATTGGCAAGTATTGGTGCTCAAATTGGGAAGCGAGATCATGCAACGGTATTGCATGCTTGTAAAACTGTTGATAATTTAACAGAAACCGATAGGCAGTTTAGAACATATGTAGAAGATTTGACAAAAAAATTGACGTACTAAATTCACATATTTATGACAAAGGTTTTAATGGTGTGTCTTGGAAACATCTGTCGTTCTCCATTGGCAGAAGGTTTGTTGAAAACAAAAACTTTTTTGAAAGATATTATAGTTGATTCTGCAGGTACAGGTAATTACCATGCTGGTTCTTTGCCTGATAAACGCTCAATAGCTATTGCAGAGAAACATGGTTTGGATATTACAGATCAACGGGCGCGTCAATTCTTAGTCAGTGATTTTGATGAATATGATATTATTTACGCCATGGACAATTCAAATTATAGGAGAGTAGTTCGAATGGCTAGAAATGATACTGATAGACAAAAAGTGAAATTAATTTTAAACGAATTATTTCCTGATGAAGGTTTAGATGTCCCAGACCCTTATGTTGGTGGAGATCATGGGTTTAAAATGGTTTACGAGATGTTAGACGAAGCCTGTGATATTATAGTTGATAAATTAACTTCTGATGACTGAAAAAGGAAAACTATATTTAATACCTACAACTTTAGGAGATAATGAGCCTCTAGAGGTGTTGCCTTACTCCGTTAAGTTAATTATTGAAGAATTAGATCACTTTATAGTTGAAAATCAAAAAACAGCACGCCGTTTTATTAAACGGATTGTTCCAAAAAAATCGCAACCATCTCTAGTCCTTAAATCTATTGACAAGTATGCCGAAGCAGTTGATATTCAAACGTATTTGGATGTGTGTGAGGAAGGAATTTCAATAGGTCTTCTTTCGGAGGCGGGAGTGCCGGCCATAGCAGACCCAGGTTCGGAAGTTGTAAAAATGGCACATGAAAAAAATATAAAAGTGGTTCCTTTAGTGGGCCCTTCTTCTATTATATTGGCAATGATGGCATCAGGAATGAACGGACAAAGTTTTACGTTTAATGGGTATTTGCCAATAGATAGTTCTGAACGAAAACGGACATTAAAGCAATTGGAAAAGTTATCATTCGATAAAAATCAATCTCAAATTTTTATTGAAACTCCTTTTCGAAATGGAAAAATGTTGGATGATTTGAAGGCGGCACTTTCTCCAGGCACTTCATTATGTGTTGCTACAGATATTACACTTATTTCTGAGTATATCAGAACTTTAACTATCCAGCAGTGGAAGAAAGAACGTCCAGATTTACACAAGCGACCTACAATATTTATTATCCACAAGTCATAAAAAAAAGTCCAAAACAGTGTTTTGAACTTTTTTAACTAACCAAAAAATCAACTAACTAATCTAATTTATATTGTTGGATTTTTTGAAGCCTCAATTTCAGAAACATCATACCCTGAGAATTGTATGATATAATGTTGAATAGTAGTTCCAAAGGCATCATTAAAATTTACGGTTCCATTACTTCTTAAGAATTTTCTCACATTCCCAGCGCCACTTAAATGAGCTGCTGCAAGTATTCCTGATTCAGTAATTCGAACTCCGTTAATTTTTTTACCAACACTTCTTTTAATATCTTTTTTAAGAATATGCTTATTTAAAGAACATAGCGCTTTAAATGCTTTTTCTTGTTGTTCTGGGTTTTTAAGGAAGTTTTCTACGTTGTGAATTTTTAAACGCTTAAGAGTTGATTTTCCGAATTGATATTTTCCTAAATACCCGAACTTATTTACAATATGATATCTGTTTCTTGACTCTTTGAATCCAACAGCTTCTCTAAATCCGATGAATTGATTTCCGATAAAAGGCACTTGGAGGTTGCTATTAGAAGAGGTTTGTTTAATTAGTAATTCTTCTAAAGTCAAAACGGTTACTAATACCGATGGATTTATACAGTTTGTATCAATTGCTTTGGTTTCATTAGTGTCGGTTTTAAATGCTGAAGCAGTTAAGATAATTAATCCTAATATTAAAAAGGTAGTTCTAATAACTAAAGGTTTTCTTATTTTCATACAATGACCCGTTTATTATTTGAGCGTGCAAAAGTACTGTTATTATTTTATGAGGCAATTAAAATGTCGTTTAATTCGTATTAAAATCAGGATTGTTGATTTATTCAATAGTTGCCAAAGTATATTCATTATTGTAAGGACATAATTATAGAGCAAACATACAAGATGGTTGAGTATAATAATTATGAAATTAATAAATGTATGCTTTAAATATGTAAAAGGGATTATTTTAGGGGTAAATGGTTTAATGCCTTTTTTTTAATGTTTGTTGTTCTTTTTTTTTGTCATGTTTTCTGTTTGAATAAAATTAATAATTATTTCTATT
>JAGLDM010000198.1 GCA_023145595.1 Flavobacteriaceae bacterium
TAAAAGCATACATCTACACTCAAACAACATCGTCATACCCAAACACACTATGTGATTAGTTTTTAAGATATTAATTATATATATTTGAATACGAATAAACTTTTTTTCATTAACCTCAACCAAAATTACATATGTACAAAAACTCTTAACCTTTAAAAGTTCGCAATTATGAAAACTATTAAAATCGCATTTCTACTATTATTTACAAGCACTTTATTAATGGCACAAATACCAAATGATTTGATGCCTACTAATCAGGTTAATTACACTAAAATTACTGAATGGAAAATTGCTTATTTCCCGATAGACTTTACTGACATCCCAGCAGTTGAACGAGCTAAATTCCCAACAAAAACAGATTGGGAACGAATTCTGTTTCAAGAAGATCTATCTGTATGGTATCAAGATATGAGTTTTGGCACAACAACTTTTACAGGAACTGTATTTGACTACACTACATCATCAGATACGTTTATGGGGCCTGGACCAAGCTATACTCCAATGGACTATCAGCCTATATTAGATAATTTAGATTTTAACGCTCCTGGGTTTGATATTAATGACTACAACTATATTGTTTTTGTTACCTGCCATGATGGGGCAGTTCAACAAAGTATAACAACCGATAAAAATTTCACTATAAATGGAGTTCCGTATAGCAGACCTGTTGTTTGCACATCGTATCAAGCAGGATTTTGGTGGAGGCAGACTGGGAATTACCCTTATAATGATCAACTTACAGATAAATTACCTTACCTCATTCCTACAGGGACTAACGCAGGGGAAGAAAGTGATACTACATACCCTATGTCTAAATTTGAAGGTGTTTTACTACACGAAATTGGGCACAGTATGTGGTTAGACCACCATGCCAATTCAAGCACAAATGGCAACCAACCCGCGTATGCTCCTGAAATAGCAAATAATGGTGGATTATTAAATAACGAATACGGTAACAAATTCGATATCATGGGAAAACGAGAATACGGTGTTACAATGAATGGCTCTATGCGTGATTTTACTGGTTTGTTAGATAGCACAGCAATCTATTCTAAAAACTGGTGGGGAAAAACTACGATTACGGTAAAGCCTCTTACGGCTGGAACCGGCAAACGATTTATAGAGGTTCTACTACCAACGACACCTGATGGGTTAGGTGGTAAAAATCATGGATTTGGTTTAGAAGTTAGACCTATTAACGATTATACTATGATGATGAGTAACCCTTTGCTATCTGAAAACACAAATGGTTTTTTTGTACACAGAACAAACGGTTCAGAAAGTTTATTATTAGATATGAGCCCTTCTGATAATATTGATTATTACGGGGCAATTCTACCCGACCTAAGAGATGTTGTACTTAAACATGGTATGACATATGAAGATGATGATGTGAAATTTGAGAATGTTGTTGATAACGGAAATGGCACTTGGAGCATAGACATCACAATAAAAACTACTTTAATTGTTACACCTGCCGTCACAATGGGCACGGCAACAAGAGCACCAAATGAGGATATTACTATTACTTGGACTAATAACTGTTCTGGATGTAACGCAGGTGACGGTTCCGGTTCAGATCAACAATTACTCACATTTGAATATAGAAAAGCTGGCGAAGAATTTTGGAATCCAATCTACGATGGTGTTTTAGGTACAGAAACTTACACAACAAATTCAGCCGATCATCCTCTTATTTATGGAAACACTGATGATTTTGAATTTAGGATGTATATAGGAGCAAATTCTACACACTACGCCTCTCTGAAATCTAATACGACTTCTACAGCACTAGGAATTGATAAATTAGAAAGCACTGTTTTTAATATTTATCCAAATCCAACTAATAGCACTATTACAGTAGAATCTGCTGTTATTATTAAATCAATTCAGCTTATCAATAATTTAGGGCAAACTATTCTTGAGCAAAAAAACAATATCATTGACCTTAAAAACATAGACAGTGGTCTGTATTATTTAAAAATAAATACTGATAAAGGTTCTTTTTCAAGAAAAATTATTAAAGAGTAACTTTTATAATGTGTGAATATAGATCGTGGTTTTACTTTGAAATAAAACATTTGATGAAACCCGCAACAGAAAAAAGAAAATAGTAATGTACGACCATCTGATTCTCAATTTTAATTTTTTAAATTATACGTTGAATAGCATCTAATATAATGGTATATTTGAGCGTAGAATTTATTCTACGAAATCGCAAATTTCGGGCACTACTCTTTGGAGTAGTGCTTTTTTTATGGGTAAATTTGATAGTTGGATTCCTGTCTTTTACCTTCGGATTAAAAATTGCCTTCGGCATATTTTTAGTAACAGGGTTATTATTACTCTACGTTTCTCATGTTTTTTCAGGTATCAACAACGCGCTGAGTAGATTACAATCCGTTTTAATTCACAAATAAGTCATTTCAGCATTAAATTTAGCGCCTTCACTTATTTTAATTCTAAAATAAGACGTTTCTAAAATATCTTTACAGTATCAATTAAAAACCTTAAAAGATGAATACGACAAATCAACAATTAATGACTAGAAAAGAGTTCAACCAACTTAATTTTAAAGACAAACTAAAAGCAGTTTGGAACTCTGGAAAATTTATAGATGCACATATCACCAGTGTTGGAGATTCTCTAATCACCAATTTATACAAGATTAATTTATTTCATGTGGAGGTAGTTTATAGCGATATAGGCACCAGTATCAAAGAGATAAACAGTTACAAATTGGGTCATAATTGTCAAAAATTTAATCCGCCCGCTTAAACACGTTATTTAAGACATCCCTTTAATATCCTTATTTCTATATTTGCATTAAATTAGAAATAAAACTTATGTCAATTAAATTAATTTGTTCCGATATAGACGGAACTCTTTTAAATAAAGATCGCGAACTTTCACAAAAGACTATTCACGAGATAAAAAGGCTTGCTACAATTCCCTTTATTTTAATTTCATCTCGGATGCCCAAAGCTATGACGCATCTTCAAAAGGAATTAAAAAATGAACACTTGCCTTTAATTGCCTATAACGGTGGATTTATTCTGGTTGATGGTAACGCAATTTCATCTACAGAAATAACAAGTAATACTTCTGAGGCAATCCATGATTTCTGCAAAAAAACCAATTTACATTTAAGCCTGTATCATAATGATGAATGGTATGTTCCTGAGTTTGATTACTGGGCTAAACGAGAATCGAACAACACCAAAATAACTCCAGAAATTCAACCAATTGAAACCACCTTACATAATTGGAAATCGGAAGGCAAGGGCGCCCATAAAATTATGGTCATGGGTGATGCAACTGAAATTGACCGATTGGTACATTTTATAGACACCAACCTTTCTTCTGAAATAATTGGGTACCGATCAAAAGATACTTATTTAGAAATTGCGCATAGATCCATTTCTAAGAAAACGGCTATCAAATCACTTTTATCACAGCACTACCCTACTTTAACGATGCGAAATGTATTGGCCTTTGGAGATAATTACAACGATATTGAAATGCTAGAAGCCGTCGGGATTGGAGTAGCCGTTGCCAATGCTAAAAAAGAGGTGTTAGCAGTTGCTGATTCCGTTACAGAAACCAATAAAGAGGATGGTGTTGCCAATTATTTAGAAAAGCACCTGAAATAATGGCAAAAAAAGGTTCTGCAAAAAACACCAAAAACAAAGCGAAACACACCAAATTGATGAATCGCAAAAATAATAAAGAGCGGCAGGAGAAGATTGCTCAAAAAGAGCGCATCAAAGCGCTTAAACAAAAAATATTTATACAACAAACAAACGAATCTGATGAGTAAGAATAAACCAACGAAAGGGCTACACCCAAATAACAAGCATACAGATGGTTATGATTTTGACAAATTAACAAATCATTCTGACGATTTAAAAAAATTTGTTTTTGTGAACCAATACGGCACGCAAACCATTGATTTTGCAAATCCAAAAGCAGTAAAAAGTTTAAACACTGAGCTCCTAAAAATGGATTATGGCATTGACTCTTGGGATTTTTCAGACGAGAATTTATGTCCACCGATCCCTGGACGCGTTGATTATATTCACCACTTAAACGACTTACTAAATTCGTCATCATTAGAAAATGATATTTCAATTTTAGACATTGGCACAGGTGCCACGTGTATTTATCCGTTGCTTGGTAATAAAACATACAACTGGAAATTTGTAGGAACAGATATTGATACTGATTCTTTAAAAAACTCTCAAAATATAATTGATTCTAATAATTTATCTGATTTGATTAATTTGAAGTTACAACCAAATTCAGACACTATTTTCTCTGAAGAAATTTTTGATAGAAAACAATTCTCAGCCAGCATGTGCAATCCTCCTTTTTACGCTTCGCAATATGAAGCCGTAGAAGCAAATGCCCGTAAATTAAAAGGTTTAGGGATAGAAACTACCAAACGAAATTTTGGTGGTAGTCAGAATGAATTGTGGTACAAAGGTGGTGAAAAAGCCTTTTTGCACAACTATTTGTATCAAAGTTCCTTATTTAAAACCAACTGTTTCTGGTACACTTCATTAGTTTCGAAAAAAGAAAATGTTGAAAGCATGATTGCCTCTTTAACCAAGTTAAAAGCAACAGAAATAAAGACCATCCCTATGTCTCAAGGAAATAAAGTAACTCGTGTTGTGGCTTGGACATTCTTAACGAAAGAAGAGCAAAAAAACTGGTTATAA
>JAGLDM010000199.1 GCA_023145595.1 Flavobacteriaceae bacterium
ATGAAAAAATGGTTAAAAATTACTTTAAAAGTTATCGCAGCGCTCGTAGTAATCATACTTGTTATATTGTATGTTGCTATTAGTAAAATAGACACAACTCCCTATTTCGAGACCTCTTATTATGATAATACAATTTCGAATATTGAAAATGCAGATTCTCTTAGAACTATACAGAAAGGCGAGTTATTAGCAGGGTTCTCTAGTGTAAGTATTACTCCAACAGTTAAAGATGGAGATCCTACCAAAGGAGAGTTTAACAATGTAAAATTAGCCGGGTTTGGTGATGGAAAAATTGCAACTGGAGTACATGATTCTCTTTTCGTAAAAGCAATTGCAATAGAGGTAAAGGGACAAACAGTTGTATTTGTTACTGGTGATATAATACTGACGCCCGAAAGCCTTGTTGATGAAGTTACAAAAAAATTGGAAGGAAAAACCAATATCTCTAGAAATCAAATATTATATGGTGCCACACATACTCATTCAGGTATGGGAAACAGTATGCCTGGTCTAATTGGAAAACTTTTTGGGGGCGAATATCAACCAAAATTACTAGATTGGATTAGTGATCAATATGTAACAGCAATTTCAAACGCCTTAGCCGATAAAAAACCTGCGAAATTAGCGACAGGATATATTCACGTTCCTGAGTTGGTTACTAATAGAATAATAGGAGAAACAGGGCGCTTAAACGATAAATTATCTATTGTCTCTATAAAACAAGATTCCGCTAGACAAGCAGTAATAGGCGTCTTTTCTGCTCATGCCACAACAGTAAGTTCTTGGAACGATGAATATAGTGCTGATTATCCTGGTTATTTTCAACGCAAATTAGAAAGTGACGGAATTGACATGGCTATGTTTTACGCAGGTACTTGTGGTAGTCATACCAATAAAGGTGAAGGTGATAAATTTGAAAAAACAAAATACGTAGGAGAAAAATTAGCCGCTAAAGCTTCAGAATGCCTACAAAATTTAGTTTACGAAAACGAGGTTACATTCTCTTTATTAACATCAGATATAGAGGTTCCTAAAGCACAGATGATTCGTTTGGCAGATAACTTAACACTATCTCAGTTTGTTGCTGGCAAAATACTTCCGAAAAAAAATCAGATACTACTGCAAGGTTTACTATTGAATAATTTTATTTGGACAGCAATGCCTTATGAATATAGTGGTGAATATGCTATTGATGTAAAAAATGCTTTAGAATTAAAAGAATACAACTCTGTATTTACCAGTTTTAACGGACAGTATTTAGGCTATATCGTACCGCCAAGGTATTATTATTACCACCACTATGAAGCTCGCCTTATGGGCTGGTTTGGACCAAGTATGGGAGATTATTTAACAGAATTGAATTATACGCTTGCTAATAAATTAACCAAGTCTAAATTATAATGAAGAATTGGTTGAAAATAGTGCTTAAGGTAACTGCAGCGATTGGAGTAATTCTTCTCGCTGCATCATACGTTGCAATAAGTAAAATTGATACCACTCCTTACTTCGAAACCTCTTATTACAAAAATACAATTTCGAATATTGAAGAGGCAGATTCTCTCAGAACAATACACAAAGGTGAATTATTAGCCGGGTTCTCTCGTATTAATATCACCCCAACTATTAAAGATGGAGATCCTACTAAAGGAGAATTTAACAAAATAAAGTTAGTAGGATTTGGCGATGGAAAAATAGCTACTGGTGTTCATGACTCTATTTTTGCCAAAGCTGTTGCGCTTGAAGTTGATGGGAAAACAATTGTAATGCTAAGCGCTGATTTACTAAAAATACCAGCTAGTGTCGTTGTAGGGGTCGAAAAAGAACTAAAAGGTAAAACGACCATCACAAGAGATCAGATACTCTTTGGAGCCACACACACACATTCTAGCATGGGGAATTATGCTCATGGAACCATTTATCACTCCGTTTTTGGTGAATTTCAACCCGAATTAGTCGATTGGATTAGTAAAAAAATTGCAAAAGTAATTCTCAATGCTATCGCCGATAAAAAACCTTCTCAATTAGCTACAGGCTATATAAATATACCCGAGTTGGTGGAAAATAGACTTATTGGAGAAACAGGCCGTTTAAATGACAAACTAACTGTTATTTCTATAAAACAAGATTCCGCAAAACAAGCAGTAATAGGCATCTATGCTGCCCATGCGGTCACTATAGGTTCTTGGAACGACCAATACAGCGCTGACTATCCCGGCTATTTTCAACGAAAATTAGAAAGTGAAGGAATTGACTTAGCTATGTTTTATGCAGGCACTACCGGAAGCCATACTCGGCACGGAAAAGGCTCTAAATTTGATGAATCAAAATATTTGGGTGAAAATTTAGCCGCTAAAGCAACAGAATGTTTACAGAATTTAGAATATAAAAAGCAGACAACGCTCTCCTTGCTCAGTTCAGAAATTGAAATTCCGGAACAGCAAATGCTCCACTTGGCACCTAATTTAAGGTTATCGTCATACGTTTCAGAAAAATTAATACCAAAACACGAACATATAATTTTACAAGGATTACAATTAAATAATTTTATTTGGACAACATTGCCTTGTGAATATAGTGGAGAGTATGCTATTGACATAAAAAACGCCTTAGAATTGAAGGAATATAATTCTGCTTTTACAGGATTTAACGGACAGTCTTTAGGATATGTTGTTCCTACAAAATATTACTACTATGACTCCTACGAACCTCGACTCATGGGGTGGTTTGGACCAAGTATGGGAGATTATTTAACAGAATTGAATTATACGCTTGCTAATAAATTAACACACTCAAAATTATAAAGTTATGGTAAAATGGTTTAAAAGAATTGGAATATTTCTAGTGCTTTTTATTTTAGTACTCTTGGCAATGGGCCGATACAATCTGCGTGACCGACACCCCGATTACAATGTTAATATTAAAATTGAAGCTGCTGACACTCCGCAAATAATTTCTGCAGGGTTTTCGAAAAAAGCCATCACACCGACTATTATTGATACTTGGAACGATGTTAACGGTAACTTTAAATATAACGAAAGCGATGGTGATACTTACAATGACCTCAACGGAAATGGTGAGTTTGATGCTACTTGGATAGCAGGAATGAGCAGCAGGAAACCCGCCCAAGGCGTACATGATGATGTGTGGGCACGGGCCATGGTGATTGATGATGGAACTTCTAGAATTGCCATGGTTTCTCTCGATCTCATTGGATTTTTTAATGATGAAATCTTAGATATTAGAAAAAGTATTCCTAAAGAATTAAATATCGATTACGCTCTTATTTCATCAACACATACGCATGAAAACGAAGATATGATGGGGATGTGGGGAGGAAAAGAATGGATAAGTGGTGTGAATCCTGAGTCGCTGAAACACGTAAAAAAACAAGCCTTAGCGGCTATTGTAGAAGCTGCTGAGAATTTACGACCTGCAAATTTAATTTTTGCTGAAGATCTTTCTGGCGATGATGGAGAATTAATGAAAGATACTCGTAAACCAATTGTTAAAGCAACAGGGGTTCATATTATGCAAGTAGTAGATTCAGAAAATGGAGAAACCCTTGGTAGTATTGTAAACTGGGCTAATCACCCTGAATCTTTATGGGGCGAAAATTTACAAATAAGTTCAGATTTCCCACATTATATTAGAGAAGGCATAGAAAAAGGAGTGTATAAAGACGATGAGTTAATGCAAGAAGGTTTAGGTGGAGTCTCTGTTTTTTTTAATGGAGCAGTTGGTGGTCTAATGACACCTCATCCCTCTCTTTCAATTAAAGACCCTTTTAAAGATACCATATATTCCAAACCTTCTTTTGATAAGACAAAAGCCATTGGAGATCATGTCGCTTTGATGTCGTTAAAAGCCTTAAAAAAATCAGGTGATACCCTCAAAAAATCAAATCTATCTCTAAATGCAAAAACAATAATATTGCCTTTAGACAATATTATGTTTAGACTTGCGGGAAGTATCGGTTTATTATCTAGAGGTTTACCTGAACTATTTAAGACAAGGACTGAAGTTGGGGCTATTCGTATTGGTCCAGCGTTATTTTTAAGTATCCCTGGCGAAATGTATCCTGAAATAATTTATGGAGGAATTGAAGCTCCCGAAGGACGTGATTTTGACATTCAGCCACTTGAAATCCCACCTTTACAGGAACTCATTAAAGATAAATATAACTTCTATATCGGTTTATCTAATGACCAAATTGGCTACATTGTTCCTAAAAGTGAATGGGATACTGAAAAGCCATATTTGTATAGTAATGATCGTAGCCCTTATGGCGAATCGAATTCGTTAGGATCAGAAACGGCTCCTATTTTATACCGTGAATTGAGTACTATCATTAAAGAAATGAATTAACTAAAAATAAGAGAATCACTTAGATTCTTAAATTAATCAAAAAATCCAGAGTATTATTACTCTGGATTTTTTTGTGTTATAAAACATTTAACCAATTAATTCAATACTACTCTTGACATTGGTGCAGCATCTACACTTGCTCCCCATTCTTTATTAGGAAATTCTCCCATCTCCAGTTCTAAGGTAGATCCGCTTAAAATATCATCATGTGTAAACCAAACTTGGTTTAATACTTC
>JAGLDM010000002.1 GCA_023145595.1 Flavobacteriaceae bacterium
TTTAGACCTACACCGCTCATAATTAAAGTGTTAGGCGTAAAACTAAAAGTGTGAGATTTTAGGGTATTATTCAAAGACAACTTTCAAATAGTTATGATTTCAAATAAGACTCCCGTACTTTTTTAAATAAATTAGAAGAATAAACGAAGTCTACTATAGCCTCATTATCAGTAATAAAGACCTCATTATTACTTCCTTCCCATGCTTTACTCCCATCTTTTAGAAACATAATATTTTCACCAATCTCCATCACAGAATTCATATCATGTGAATTTACCACGGTAGTAATGTTGAATTCATGAGTGATTTCTTGGATTAAATTATCAATAACCGTAGCCGTTTTCGGATCTAAACCTGAATTTGGCTCATCACAAAATAAATATTTAGGATTCATTACAATTGCACGTGCAATACCTACTCTTTTTTGCATACCCCCAGAAAGTTCTGCAGGAAATTTTAGATTAGATCCTGGCAACTTAACTCGGTCCAAAACTTCATTTACGCGATGTAGCATTTCCTTTTCCGTTTGATTGGTAAACATTTTTAAAGGAAACATTATATTCTCTTCAACCGTTAAAGAATCAAATAAAGCACTGCCCTGAAATAGCATTCCTATTTCTTTTCTTAGATTTCTCTTTTCTTTTATACTCAACTCAGAATAAATTCTACCATCAAACGCAATGGTTCCTTCTTCTGGAGTATATAGCCCCAATAACGATTTTAAAAAAACCGTTTTCCCAGAGCCACTTTGACCAATAATCATATTGATTTTGCCTTTTTCAAAATTTGCTGTAACTCCTTTTAAAATATGAGCTTCTCCAAAACTTTTATGCAAGCCTTTTACTTCTATCATTAACTTAGTAACATTTGAGTTAAGAAATAATTTAAGGTAATTATGGTAACACTTGTCCAAACCACCGCCTGTGTACTCGCTCTCCCCACTTCAAGAGAACCTCCTTTAACATAATAACCATGATACGCTGGTACTGTTGCTATTGCAAATGCAAATACCACTGTTTTAACCAAAGCGTATTTTATATAATATGGATTGAATTCTAATTGAAGTCCATCAATATAATCAGCAGAATAAAATAAATCGGTAAGAATCCCTGCTGTCCAACCTCCATATATTCCTAAAAACATAGCGATTAAAACCAGTAATGGATAAAAAAACAAAGCAGCAATTACTTTAGGCAACACCAAATAATTTAAGGAGTTTACACCCATAACTTCGAGCGCATCAATTTGCTCTGTAACCCGCATCGTACCAATACTTGATGCAATATACGACCCTACCTTACCTGCTAAAATAATAGAAGTAAACGTAGGCCCGAACTCTAAAATCATGGAACGTTTTGTTGCAAAACCTATTAAATACTTCGGAATAAAAGGGCTATCTACATTCAAAGCAGTTTGTATTGCTACCACTCCGCCAATAAAAAATGAAATAAACATAATAATACCCAAGGATTTTAGACCCAAATCTTCAATCTCCCTAAATAGCATTTCACGAAACACTTTCCATTTTTCAGGTTTTTTAAAGACCTGCCCTAGCATTAAGAAATACTTTCCAATATGCTCAATATAGTTCATTAATTTTTTTTTGCTAATGTATTAAATATATTCTTTCTTTTAAAACTTGGATTCAACTTACAAATGCAACTCCTATTTAAATAATAGACTTTCCATTACATCCAATGGAGAATCAAAGTTATACCTTTTTATTGGTCTATTGTTAAGTTTTGTTTCAATATCTTTTACTTGCTAATTTGTGATTTCTGTAAAAGTAGATTTTTTAGAGAAATAACACTATGTCTAAAACAAATCCAAAACCTTACTCAGAGAAAGGAAAAATTAAAAAACAGTTAGATTTTACACAACCTCTGCACTCAATCCTAAAGTTAGCAGTTTAGAACATTGTGGTTTTAAGAAGGTATAATCACCTGTCTTTACAGCACATTTCCCCTTATAGTGTACCAATAATGCGCATTGCTCGGCTTGTTCTGAGGTGTGCTCACAGACATCAATTAAAGAGTTTATGACGTGATCAAAAGTATTTACATCATCATTATGTAAAACGATTTCGTATTTTCTCGTTTCTTGTTCAAGAACATCAACGTCTTCTTGTATTTTTTTCTTAGTTCCCATTTACAAACTGCATTTTAAAGACACCCACTTATTTCGTTCAATCACAGATAAAACTTTCAATTTATATTTTGAAATTTCTTTTTCAATAATAGGAATGTCTTCTTTATAAAATCCGCTTAAAAGTAGCGTTCCTTTAGCGTTTAAACAATTGGCATAGGCTGCCATATCATTCAACAAAATATTTCGGTTGATATTTGCAATAATCACATCATACTTCTTGTTCTTTAACAAAGATGCTTCTCCTTCAAAAACCGAAATATGCTCACAATTATTTCGCTCTATATTTTCAATAGAATTAAGGTAACACCAATTATCAATATCAATTGCATCAATTGGCTGTGCTCCTTTCATTTCAGCAAAAATGGCTAAAATTCCAGTTCCACATCCCATATCTAAAGTTTTCTTCCCTTTTAAGTCTAAGGAATTTAAATGCTGAATCATCATGTGGGTTGTTTCATGATGACCTGTACCAAAACTCATTTTTGGTTCAATAACAATATCGTATTCCAAATTTGGATTCTCATGAAAAGGAGCACGAATACTAACCAAACCATCAACCTGAATTGGATTGAAATTATTCTCCCATTCTTTATTCCAATTTACTTGTGCAATTTCTTCAATTTCGTAAGAAATTTTAAACTCATTATTGTTCAATACAAAAATAGCATCTAAAATATTCTCATTCCATTCTTCTTTCTGAATATAACCAACAAATCCATTTTCAGAATCTACAAAACTTTCGAATCCGGCATAGCCCAATTCGGCAATCAAAATTTCAGATGCTGGTTCTTTGGGTGAAACAGTAAAGTTGTAAGAGATGTAAATCATAAATTCTTTGTAAAAAAAAGATTCCCACTTATCTGAAATTATTTCAGATAAGTGGGAATTATAAAATTAAATCGCCGTTACGATTCCCATAAAGTCAGATGCGTTTAAAGCAGCACCTCCTATTAAACCACCGTCAACGTCTGGTTTTGAAAATATCTCTGTAGCGTTTTCTGGTTTTACAGAACCACCATATAAAATAGAAACCTCATCAGCAACTTCTGCTCCATACGTTTCAGAAACTAAATTACGAATAAATGCGTGCATTTCTTGTGCTTGATCTGCACTTGCAGTTTCTCCTGTTCCAATTGCCCAAACAGGCTCATAGGCCAACACCACATTTTTCCATGCTGCTGCATCTAAATGAAAAATTCCGTTTTTCAATTGACCTCCAACGATATTGAAATGGTTTTCAGATTTACGATCTTCCAATTCTTCTCCGAAACAGAAAATTACTTCCAAATTATTTTTTAATGCCGCATCTACTTTACTAGCTAACAATGCATCATCTTCTCCAAAATAAGCTCTACGCTCAGAATGACCTAAAATCACAGATTTTAATCCGAGACTTGTTAACATAGATCCAGAAATCTCACCTGTGTAAGCACCACTATCTGCTTGATGCATGTTTTGAGCAACTACTTCTATTGCAGAACCTTCTGCTGCTGCTACCGAACTTTCTAGGTTTACAAAAGTTGGCGCTACAATTACACGTGTATTGTCTAAACTCAAACCACTTACTTCACTTACTAATTCTCCTACCAATGCTTTAGACGCTGCTAAATCATTGTTCATTTTCCAGTTTCCTGCTACGATTTTTGATCTCATTTCTATTATTTTTATTATTTTTATTATTCAATTATTTTACCCGAATTCTAGGATCGAGCCATCCATAAATAATATCGACAAAGATATTGATAATTATAAACATAGCCGCAATAATTAGGACACTTCCCATGATAATTGGTAGATCTAGCATATTTAAAGCGGTTACAATTTCTTTTCCCAATCCGTTCCAATTAAATATATACTCTACAAATACCGCTCCGGCTAATAAAGAGGCAAACCAACCAGAAATTGCAGTTACAACCGGGTTCATGGCATTTTTTAAAGCGTGCTTCTGAATAATTTTCACCATAGACAAACCTTTTGCTTTTGCCGTACGTATATAATCTTGATTCATCACTTCGAGTAATGAATTACGCATTAGTTGAATAATAACCGCTAAAGGGCGAATACCCAATACGAATGCTGGTAAAATCAAATTTTTAAGTTGAATAAAACTTCCTTCTCCAAAATCATCGACCTCATATAAACTTCCGGTCATATTTAGCCCTGTATATTCATTCAATACAAATCCGAAGATATAAGCAGCAATAATAGCCGAGAAAAACGACGGGATACTCATCCCTAAAGTACTTACCACAGAAATAAATCTATCAAAAAAAGTATCTTTATAAACTGCCGATAAAATTCCGAAAAAGATTCCTAATACAATTGCCAAACTAATGGCAGAAACTGCCAATACAATCGTATTTGGCAAGGTTTCAAAAATAACATCAGAAACTTTTTTTCCGTTTTTTTGAAAAGAAACGCGTAAATACGGAAACTTTAAAACCATCGAAGTATTCTCTATAGAGAACAATTTGGCATAACTGTATTTATCTTTACCTAAAAAGGTGTAATCCTCTTCATTTTTGCTATGAAGCGATATAGGAGACAAGTCGTTTAGATAATATAAATACTGTGTGGAAAGAGGTTTGTCAAATCCGTATTTTTTACGAATGCTTTCCAATTGCTCACTATCTTCCCGTTGATCAAGCATCATTCTTGCCGGATCGTCTGGCAATACATTAAACAAAAAGAAAATGACTGTGATTACTCCAAACAAAGTAAGTACTGCGTAAAATATTTTATTGAGGATGTAGTTTAGCAAACTATTATTTTAACCTTTTATACCAATTTAACTATTTGACGTTGTAAAATAAAATTGGCTTTACAAATATAATTAATTAGTACCTTTGTACAACGATATTCTTATCAACAATGACAAAACAAGAACTTATTAATCAAATCAAACTAAAAAAGTCTTTTTTATGTATTGGTTTAGATGTGGATTTAAATAAAATTCCGAAACATTTATTAGCAACTGAAGATCCTATTTTTGAATTCAACAAACAAATTATAGATGCCACACATCATTTGGCTGTTGCTTACAAACCCAATACGGCTTTCTACGAAGCGTACGGTATAAAAGGATGGGTGTCATTAGAAAAAACAATTGCTTACCTCAACCAAAATTATCCTGAAATTTTCACAATTGCCGACGCAAAACGTGGAGATATTGGCAATACATCTACCATGTATGCCAAAGCTTTTTTTGAGGATTTAAATTTTGATTCCGTTACAGTTGCCCCTTATATGGGAAGTGACTCTGTAGAACCTTTTTTGGCTTTTGAAGATAAGTTTACCATCATGTTAGCACTTACATCTAATAAGGGCGGACTCGATTTTCAAGGATTAAAAGTTGACGGACAAGAATTGTATAAAACCGTTTTAGAAACAGCATTAACTTGGAAAAATAACGAGCAATTGATGTTTGTAGTTGGTGCTACCAAAGCATCTTATTTTAAGGAAATACGTGAAATTGTACCCAATCATTTTTTATTGGTTCCAGGAGTTGGTGCACAAGGCGGAAACCTACAAGATGTCTGTACTTATGGATTAAACAAAGATATTGGTTTGTTGATTAATTCTTCTCGTGGAATTATATATGCCGGAAATGACACCAATTTTGCAGTGGTTGCACAAGAAAAAGCGTTGGAATTACAGCAAGAAATGGCAGAAATATTGAAAAGTATCTAACTTCAAAGTTCTTCTTAATTATTCAACTTCTCAATACTAATCTAATTTAGGCAAACTGAAAGCGTTTAAAACACTCTCTTCCTTCATCATTTCTTCTACATCTTGCGAACTTCTTGGTGCTAATTCTGAAAAATTTTCTGGACCGTCTTTAGTAACTAAAATACAGTCTTCGATACGTACTGCTATTCCCCACCATTTTTGATCACAATCACTACCTTCTGGAATATAAATTCCTGGTTCAACAGTAATAACCATATTCTCTTTTAACACACCTCCATTATTCAAATCATGCACATCTAATCCGATATGATGAGATATACCATGCGGAAAATATTTTCGTCCTTGAGAAACCGATTCTATAATTCCTAATTTCACCAACCCTTCATTTATAATTACTCTCCCAGCCTCATCAACTTCTCCCGTAGTAGCACCAATCACTGTTTTGGCAATTCCAGCTTTTTGTGCTGCATACACCAAATCATAAATAGCACGTTGTTCTGTATTAAATTTTCCATTTGCTGGAATGGTTCTGGTTACATCTGCTGTATATCCGTGATATTCTGCACCTAAATCCATTAAAACCATTTCTTTGCCGGCACTCATTTTTGTATTATCTATATAATGTAACACACAACCATTGTTTCCTGCCCCAACAATAGACGGATATCCTTCATGCTCTGCACCATATTTTTTATAAACAAACTGATGAATTCCTTGAATCTCCCCTTCAGACAAACTCGGATTCATTGCTTTCATAACTTCAATTTGTCCTACCGCAGAAATTTCACAGGCTTTTTTTATAAGCACCAATTCTTCTTTAGTTTTGATTTCTCTTAAGTTTGTCATCAACCTTTTCAGAGTATTCACATTTATATTCGATTTTGTTGTAATCGGATTTTCATCTACTGGCATAATGGCTTGCTCTACCTCATAAGACGACATGGTTTTAAATTGCTGAATTAAACTGTACAAATCTGCATCGTCGTATTTAGAATTCCGTACATCATTTTTAAAATCATATAACAAAACCACATCAAATGATGAAAAATCAATCGAATTATTTTTAAACTCTTCAGCATTAAAAACAGTATCAAATCCTAAGGTTTTTCCAACTCCTTCAACGCCCAATCTAATTCCGTTCCATTGCTCTTTCACTGGGTCTCTTTTCTGAACATAAATTAGTTCATTAAATTTTGATTCTGAGTTTTCTTGATCTTCAGAAAAAATCAACAAAACAGAATTAGGTTCTTTATAGCCCGTTAAATAATAAAAATTTGGATCCTGATGAAATATATAATCAACATCATTTGCCCTATTCCTCACAGCATTTGCAAAAAATACAGCCACGCTATTCGCTGGCATCGAACTTCTTAATAATTCCCGTCTTTCTTTGTGGAAATCAGCGTCTAAATAATCCGTTGGTAAATCTCTCTGAGAGAAACTCGTATTCACAACAAAAAGCGCTAGTAAAACAACTATTAATTTTAACTTCATTTTAAAAAATTTATATCCAAAGATAATACAATTATGTATGGAAAAAATGAGAAGAGAAAACATTAACAAAAGAATAATATTTAGTTGATTATTCTATAAATTTGCACAAAACATCTTCAAATGAAAAATACTGCATTGACCCAAATTCATGAAACATTAGGCGCAAAAATTGTCCCTTTTGCTGGCTATAATATGCCGGTTTCTTATGAAGGAATCAATATAGAACACGAAACAGTTCGCAAAGGAGTTGGAGTTTTTGATGTTTCACACATGGGTGAGTTTTTAATTGAAGGCAAAAATGCTTTGACTTTGATTCAAAAAGTCACATCAAACGATGCTTCAAAATTGGAAATTGGTGATGCTCAATATTCTTGTTTCCCAAATGAAAAAGGCGGAATTGTAGATGACTTAATTTGCTACAAAATAAAAGATGAGACCTACTTATTAGTAGTAAATGCTTCAAATATTGAAAAAGATTGGAATTGGATTTCTAAATACAATGAAACTATTGGTGCAGAAATACGAAATTTATCTGATGCGTATTCACTACTTGCAATTCAAGGTCCAAAAGCAATTGAAGCCATGCAGTCACTAACATCTGTTGATTTATCGGCTATTAAATTTTACAAATTTGTTGTTGGAGATTTTGCTGGAATTGAACATGTGATTATCTCTGCAACAGG
>JAGLDM010000020.1 GCA_023145595.1 Flavobacteriaceae bacterium
GAAGTGGAATATTCTCAAAACTATTCGCACCAAAAAGTACCTGTTCTCTAAAATGTTGATCAAATTGCGCAACGGTCCATGAATCCCACGAATTTGCTGTATTCCTGTAGCCAAATTGATGTCCGCGAAGTGCATATTCTGGTGAAGTAGTTGTATCAATATTCTTAGCAATTGTAATTTTATTTGCATGCATTTCTGCAGTGCGCAATAATTTTCCTATTCCGAATAGCACACCTCTTTCATCCGCGCCAATAATCCACAACGTATTTTTACCATTTTTACTTTCGTGAAAAATGCGATAACCTTCTTTTTTAATCTCAGAAGTTGAACTTGGCAACTCTATACCAAACAATTCTGTGTCAGAAATAAGTGCTAATGCAATCGTTGTTTTGTTATTCCATTGCTTATCGGTTCGCAGTTGCAACTCCGTTCTTTTTTCAATTTCTTCAGTTAAAATCTCTTGAGCCGTTTGCTGAATTTTAGTTCTTATAGAAGGTGAAATTAGAATGGTTGTATTTGAAAGATCGAGTTGGTTGTTATCGTCAGTTTTACAAGCGGAAATAAGCCCGAAAAAAGTAATTATTAAAAACAGTTTTTTCATTGCTTATACGAATTGGAATAAAGTTATTTCTTTAGTTCAGGGATTTTAGTCTAAAAATAATTAATAGAATTTGTCAAAGTTAGAAAACAGAAGAATCAGTTTTATGTTGATTTTAACACATTAATAATTACCCTTGTTGGTTTTAGAAAACAAACAGGCGCTATTTTAAGGTTAATAAAATTGAATTAAGCAGGCATTCCGACTTTCAAATTAAGTTTCAAATTGAAAGTTCACAGATCTAGGTTTAAACACGTTTTAGTCGTTTTTCCAGTAATAAAAACAACCATCTTCTGCCCCTAAAAGTAAATCGGGTTTACCGCTTTGATCCCAGTTTACAAAAGTTGGACTTGTCGTATGTCCTGCGAGTTTTTTATCTGAAAGGTTGCCTCTTAATTTAAAATTCACCTCTGAATCGGTTCCTCCTATATTTTCTATAAAAGCAGCATTTTTACTATTTATTAGAATATCGATATCTCCAT
>JAGLDM010000200.1 GCA_023145595.1 Flavobacteriaceae bacterium
GCAGATCCTGCGGTTCACGGAATGATTTCTAATGTTTGGTTAGATAGAGAAACAGGAAAGCTTTCATATAATATTGAAGATGCTAGATATCCTATCCTTTCAGAAGGTGCAGATGTAAATGATGAAACCGAAATAGATGCCACTCAAAAATTAGCTTCTACCGATGGGCGTTCACCCTCAAATATTATGGTAACAACCTTTAGTGATGAATTGGCTTTAAAAACCAATGGGGAAGCAAAAATATTTGGAGTTTCTGTAAAAGATAGAGGAGCCGTAACACTGGCAGGTCATACTGGAAAAGCCTTTTGGTTTTCGAAAGCAAATGGTGAATTTATTACAAGTTCTTATTATTATGACGAATATCCAAAATGGGTGAAAACATGGAATAAAAGCAATTTCCCAGCTAAAACCTTTGGAGGAAAATCATGGAAATTAATGTATAAAAAATCAAAATATATGTTTGGTGAAAGTGATGACAATGAATGGGAAATGGATGTAGCCGGATTCGGAAGAACATTCCCTCATGAATATCAAAAAGCATCAGACAAATACTTTACCAACTTTTTAACGTTCAGTCCTGCAGGAGATGAGTTGACTTTAGATTTTGCAAAAGCACTAATCAAAGCAGAAGAAATAGGAAAAGATGATATCACAGATTATTTATCGATTAGTTTTTCTTCTACCGATTATGTCGGACATTTATTCGGTCCATCCAGTTTAGAAGCGGAAGATAATATGCTACGTTTGGATAAAACTTTAGCAGATTTATTTTCATTTATTGATAAAAAGGTCGGTTTAGAAAATACACTGATTGTGTTGTCTGCAGATCATGGTGGGCCAGAGGCTCCTGGTTATTTAGAATCTATGGGAATAGAATCTGGTTATGTTTCTCCTAGTAAATGGGATAAAGAACCGGCAATTCAACGGTTGAAAAAAGAATTTGGAATAGGGCAGGAATTAATTTTAGACTTCTTTCCTCCATATTTATATTTAAATCATAAGGTAATTGCTGAAAAGGGATTGGAGTTGGCTGACGTGCAAAGTGCAATTTCTCAAGAATTAATGAAAACAAAAGGAGTTGCCTTAGCCGTTTCGAGTGAGGCTTTAAGAAGTAATGATATGCCAGATACGTATTTGTATAAAAAAGCATTAAAAAACTTCAACTATAAACGTTCGGGAGATGTATTAATTTTGTTAAGTCCGCAATATTTTTTCAATGATTTTGATGGGGAAATTGTAGCAGCCAATCACGGCGGCCCTTGGATGTATGATTCGTATGTTCCGGTAATTTTTGCAGGTTGGAAGTTTAAAGGACAAACTATTGAACGTAGAATTGAACCCAAAGATATTGCTATTACCTTGGCAAATATCATGGGAACAAAGCCACCTTCTGGAGCAGATGGAGAAATTTTAGAGGAAGTGATTTCAGGCGTAATAGACAAAAAGGTTGATGAAAACGTTGAGAGTGATTGATACATCGGTGATAATTGGGAGGTTGATTTAGTTTTTCAAACACCAAATCATAATTCATTACCCTTTTTGTAATTTGTCTGCTCCGTCTAATAACCCAACCAATTCTTGAGGTTTGTGAATTAAGACAGGTATATGTTGCGGACAGATGTAAAATTCACTTTTTTGATAATAGAATTTTGTTACTGGTGTTTCTTTAGAAGATTTTTTACAAACTAAACACTCTTTTATATTGCTCATGATTTTTTTATTTAATGATTAACAAAAGTATCTTAATCTATTTAATTAGAACATAACATATATCATACTTCGAAATTTATTAAAACTGCTGATTTTTAGTTTGATGTTTCTGATACATTATCCACAGTGTAAAACATACAAGTATGAGTAGGTTCTGTTAAAGGCAAGAGGCTTAAGTAGGTTTGAGGTAATTAGTTGTTTATTAAAGGTGTTAAAATATTAGTTTACCCTAACATAATAGAAGTATATTTGTCAGCAAAATTAAACACCATACTAACCTCCTAAAAAATGTGAAATTGTAATATTAACAAATGCGATTTTATATATAAGGGTAACAGATCAATACAGTAAACATGCAAGATAAAAAAGAGAAGACTTATAAGGAATTACATAGACCTTCGAGTGACTTTAAAACAAGGGCAGAATATCTAAATCATGAATTAGAAATTGCAAAATACAAAAGATGGGGAATAAATTTACCTTTTAGAGATTATGACATAGAGATAGAAGACTGGGTACCTGCACTTGCAGCAACTATTGGTAAAATTGTAATGGTGGCCGCAATGGCAGGAGCATTTGCTTATCAGTTTGGATTAGATGCCGAATTTATTGCCGAAAATGTACGTTATGAAATGCTTATTGCAGGTGGTTTATTTGTGTTTTTATTTGCAGGGATATTAAATCCTCGTACAAATTTAGCAGGAACACACGGACCAATGATACCCTTAATACCTTTAATAGCTGCTGCAGGAGGACATCCTCTTGCACTTGGTTTACTGATTGGTGCTTTTGGATTAATACTTAGTATATCCAAAGGAGGGTCAAAACTAGTTACGCTAACAGGAGTTGGAGTTAGAGGAGGACTACTTATATTTTTAGGAGCAACAGGAGCAATAGGGCAAATTAGTAAATTTAATACTTGGTCAAATAATCTAGATATAGGAGCCATTTCATTTGTAGTTGTTTTCATTACGGTTATTATCTATGCCTATTTAGCTCGAGTAAAACTAAGATGGTTGGCAATCCCTCTTTCTGCCTTAGTAGCAGGTATTGTAGCTTATGCAATGGGAGCTCCTTTCGAATTTACAACGGGGCCTGGTTTACCACATTTTAGCCCTACATATTGGTGGGGAGAAGATACTGGTTGGAAACTTGGCTGGCCAACTTTAACTGAATATGTAGCTGTTGTGCCTTTTGCAATTCTTGCAGTTGCTATGTGGTCTCCAGATTTTTTAGGTCACCGTGTTTTTCAGGAACTAAATTACCCCAAAAAAGCAAAAGAAGCTTTAATGGATGTTGATGATACTATGACCGTTGTATCTTTTCGTCAGATAGTAGGTTCTATTCTTGGAGGAGCAAATATTGCATCTTCGTGGGGGACATACATGATTCCTGCTGCTATTGCTAAAAGAGCAATTCCTGGAGGAGCAATACTTACAGGTTTTCTGTGTGTTGTTTTTTCAATTTGGGGATACCCAATGGATTTAGCAATGTGGGAACCAGTACTTAGGGTAGCACTTTTAGTAGGTGTTTTCTTGCCTCTTTTAGAAGCTGGTATGCAAATGGTAAGGGATGAGAAAAGTTCTCAAAGCGCAGGAATATGTATCTTCTCGAGTATCTTAGTAAATCCAGTATTTGGATGGGCATTATCAATGTTACTTGACAACATAGGATTTATTGGAGATAAAGAGCGTTCGAAAGCATTATCATTCGCAGATCGTTTGGTTATTCCTTTGATTACATTTATAATTAGTGTTGGTGCACTTGCCCTTGTAGGACAAATCCCTGGTATCCCAGCACTTCTTTAAAACATCTAATTGCGGCAGCGGGATCAAATCATAACTCATAATTATACACTATCTTTGTAAAAATTATTTTAAGATGGCAACAAGAGAAAACTCGTCGAGAGGACGACACGCTAAAAAAACTCCTCAGAAATCTCCGGTAAAAAAGATGAAAACTAAAAATTTTCGTCCGAATCCGCAAAATGTAAAAACTTTTAAACGCAAACCAAATACAACTCCTAAAAAGGAGAATGTGGCAGACGGAATTCGTTTAAACAAATACATTGCCAATGCAGGAATCTGTTCTCGTAGAGAAGCAGATGTGTATATATCCGCAGGAAATGCTACGGTAAATGGTAAAATTGTAACCGAAATGGGTTATAAAGTTCAGGTGAATGACGTGGTTCGTTTTGATGGTGCTTTGTTGTCAATAGAAACAAAACGCTATGTTTTATTGAACAAACCTAAAAATATGATCACCACAATGGATGATGATAGAGGGCGTAAAACGGTGATGCATATTATTGAAAGTGCAACAAAGGAACGTATATACCCTGTTGGTAGATTAGATAGAAACACAACTGGGTTGCTGTTGTTTACCAATGATGGTGATTTGGCTAAAAAATTGACACACCCAAAGCACAATGTTAAAAAATTATACCACGCTTCTTTAGATAAAAAATTAACGATGAAAGATATGCAAACTATCAGCGGTAATTTTATGTTAGAAGGGAAAATGGTTTTCGTTGATGCTATTTCTTATGTAGAAGGTCAATCTAAAACAGAAGTGGGTATTGAAATACATTCGGGTAGAAACCGAATTGTTCGTAAAATATTTGAAAACTTTGGCTATACGGTTGTAAAATTAGATCGTGTTATTTTTGCTGGATTGACAAAGAAAAACCTACCGAGAGGTCACTTTAGACCATTAACAAATCAAGAGGTGATTAATATGAATATGATTTAGGTTGATGGATGTTGATTGATTGTTGACGGTTGTTCGTCATTGCGAACGAAATACAATGAAGTGCGGCAATTTCAATAAACAGGCAACTCTTTTGTTAGCGAAACGCTACACTTTTTCAAGTGGTTATTCATTGATGAATAGTAACACGATATTCGACAGGTAATAACCATAGTTTTAGGTGAAAGTTATAAAACAATGAGTGTATTCAAATTCAAAAAATTTAATATAGAACAAGGCAAATGCGCTATGAAAGTAGGGACAGACGGTGTTTTGTTAGGTGCTTGGGTAAACCCTAAAGAGTCATTTTCTATTTTAGATATTGGTACGGGAACAGGTGTCATTGCATTGCAAATGGCGCAACGAAGTACTGCTGAATTGATTGATGCTTTAGAAATTGATTCTACTGCTTTTGAACAGGCTGTTGAAAATTTTGAAGCATCTGACTGGGGTGACCGTTTGTATTGCTACCATGCCTCATTGCAAAAATTTGCGGAGGAAATTGAGGAGAAATATGATTTTATTATTTCGAATCCGCCTTTTTATACAACTACTTTTAAAGAAGATTCAATTTCTAATCAACGTGTTTTGGCACGGCATGCTCAAAGTTTACCTTTTGAGATATTGATAAAATCGACTTCAAAATTATTAGCCGAGCAAGGCGCTTGTGCTTTTGTAATTCCGTTTGAGTCTGAAACTGAATTCTTAAACATTGCTGCTGAATCAAACCTATTTCCAAACCGAATAACCCGAGTAAAAGGAACTAAAAATTCAGAAATTAAAAGAAGTTTGTTACAGTTGTCTTTTCAAAAATCGACCCCAGAAATTAATACATTAGTAATTGAAATTGAGCGTCATATTTACACGCAAGATTATATTGATTTGGTGCAGGGTTTCTATTTGAAGATGTAAGTGTCGAGTTCAATTTATCTTTATGTTTTAACTAAACAACCAAAATAATTCGTGACAATTAGTGAAACTCGTGTCTAGAAAAAAATCTCTGCGAATCTCCAATTCTCTCTGTGAAACTCTGTGTTATAATTCAGAACTCCGACAACTAAAGATGCAATCCGCATTCTGTTTTTACATGATTATTCCAACGTCCACTTCTACCATTTCCTGGCGACGAGCAATACTTGCATCCAACAGAATTATATCCTTTTGAAACTAGTGGGTGGAACGGAAGCATGTGTTCGCGAATATATGTTTCTCGCTCTTCTTCGGTAACATCCAAAAGGGGGTAAAAGTTCAAGATTCCATTTCTTTTTTCAAAAATATTGAGTGAAGCCCGGTAATCATTTTGCCATTCCATCAATCCAGATACCCAAACATTAAAATGTTCTTTGGTCATTTGTAGGGGGCGTACTTTATTCACGTCACAACAAAGTTCTGGAGATTCTTCCCAAGTTTTATTCTTGGTTGTAAAATCATTGTCGATTTTTTTTGCCCCAATTGATTTCACCTTTAATTCAAACAGTTTGGTAAGTTGCTCTTTATACGCAATGGTTTCATCAAAATGATATTTGGTGTCAATAAAATAGATAACTTGCTCCTTATTTACTTGAGAAAACTCATGTAAAAGGAATGCTGAACTTATCGCAAAAGAACTGGTAAGCATTATTTCGTTTACGTCAAAATCTTTATAAAGTTCAGTAATTCGTTCTCTTACATTTAGAGGGTTGTACTTTTCATTCAATGCTGCAATTTCGGCATCTGAATAATTTTTTTTCTCTAAAACGGTTGTACTCATTATAAATTTTTAATAACTCAACAAATATATAAACTGCATGTGTTATCAACTAATATTTTCAGGGTTATATACTAAAAAAGGGGACTTTTTTTCTCTTTAAAGAGGATTCCATAATTCTCTAATTCATTTAGAATAGGCATATAAATTTCTTTTTTAATCGGAATCAAAACACCTTTAGATGTGATTTTTTTATTTAATATAAGCAGTGTTGCAATAGCAACAGGGAGCCCAACCGTTTGTGCCATGGCCGTATAAATTTGATCTTTACCCAAGAGAACCATTTGAGACTCTATTTGTTCTTTTTTACCGTCTAATTCGTAGCCAAATTTATGATGCATAACGATCATATCTTTATCATCCGGATTTAAAGTCCATGAATCTGTTAATATTTTTTGAAGAATTTGAGCAGGAGTAGCATTCTTTAATTGAATTGTTTTGGTATCATCAAAAAGATTGAGTTCCATAAGTTTGCTCCAAATAATATCATCTTGATCAATTTTGAGGTAATGTCTTAATTTTAATTCTACCGAATCTGTTGGGTGATATGCTAAAAATGAATTTGTAAATTCGCGATAGGTCATTTTTTCAGAATTTCCAATGGAATAACTATCATCCGTCATGCCTAATTGCACAAAAATATTCCAGCTACGAGAATATCCAGGTCGGCGCATAGTACCTCTAAACATACTTGGAATATTGTCGAGTCCATAAATCTCTCGGTATTTTAAACTGTCTCGATTGGGGTAAATTTCAAATTCGCCATAATCCAAAACTTCAGTTCTTAAAATGCGCTTGAATAATTTATGATAAGGAATGTATTTATACTTTCCATTTTTGATAAAAGTGGAAACGCCGTGTCCGGCAAGCACCACATTGCGCGGATTCCAAGTAAACTTATAATTCCAAGGATTGTTATCGTATTTTGGTGCTACCAAACCACCTGTTGAAGATTGGAAACTTAAGATTTCTCCACCTTCAGCTTTAACCCGATCAATGACTTGCATAGCCGACATATGGTCGA
>JAGLDM010000201.1 GCA_023145595.1 Flavobacteriaceae bacterium
AGAGGTTAATTATTTGAATCATGATATTGTAGAAGATCTTATTGATACGGATGCTAAATTTGGTGTTACTCTTGGTGATATTGTTGGCGATGACCCTAATTTATTCAAAGAAATTAGCGAAGGGATTGGGCAAATGGAGATTCCGTGGTATTATGTATATGGAAATCATGATGACAACAAGGAGGCAAAAAAGAATGAACATAGAGATGAAACCTATGAACGCTATTTTGGGCCTAGTAATTTTGCGTTTGAAGTGGGGCAAGTTGCTTTTATAGGATTTAACAATGTTTATTATAAGCCAGATGGTAAGTACAAGCCATATTTTTCACCAAATCAAATACAGTTTTTAAAAAATTATCTTCGTTTTGTCCCAGATGATAAATTAGTCGTTTTGATGATGCATATTCCAATTTTCACTTGCGAAAACAAAGAGCAAATATTTGATGTGTTGGAGGAGCGGTCACATACTTTTTCTGTTGCGGCCCATGTTCATGATCAGATTAATATGTTTATTGATGAAAAATTTGGGTGGACAGGTAAAGCACCACATCACCATTTAATAAATGCAACAGCCTGCGGGAGTTGGTGGTCTGGTCAATTAGACGAAGAAGGAATACCACATGCTACCATGAACGATGGTGCTCCAAATGGACATTCTTTAATAACTTTTGATGGTAATAAATATAGTGTAGCATTTAAGGCTGCCAGACGTCCTGCAGATTATCAAATGAACATTTATACACCAAATAAAATTACGCTTGCTGCAATAGATACAACTAAAGTTTTGGTGAATGTATTTGCTGGTTCCGAAAAATCTATTGTTCAAATGAAAGTTGGAAAAAAAGGGAAATGGCAACAACTCAAAAAAGTGGATACCATTGATCCAGGAAATTTGAGAATGCATAATTTGAGTCCTATTTTGAAGCATAAATTTAATGGGGTGGAAATAGAAAAAACATTGGGTTGGTCTATGGATTACCCGCATGTTTCAAGTCACATGTGGGAAGGCAAACTTAAAGGTGATTTACAAATAGGGGCGAATACCATTCGTGTTAAAACAACCGATATGTATGGTCAACAATACACAGAAAATAGAATTATTTACGTGTACGAGTCCACAGAATCAATTGAAAAATGATAATTAGAAATTTAAAGAATACTGCTGCAATACTCACGCTTATTTTAATTGTATTTGGATGCTCCAATAAGGAGCCTATAAGTGAAAAAGGTAAAGAAATTACCTTGCGATTAGAACCAAAACCCGGTAACCCAAGGAACAGTGAAGGAGATTTTATTCAATTAAAAGACGGAAGTATTTTATTCGTTTATTCTCATTTTACAGGAGGAACTGGCGATAACGCAACAGCTC
>JAGLDM010000202.1 GCA_023145595.1 Flavobacteriaceae bacterium
GGTGAGTTCACTCCATTGTTTATTTGGATTTTTAAGAAATTTAAAAAGATTGATATAGGTCATAAGATGAAATCTCATTACAGATACCATATTTGAGTATGCCCATTTTCGTTTTACTTTTCGCTGTATAACTAGCATAATGAGTTGTACAATTAAGGCAGACCATATCTCAATTTTGTGGTAAAAATCAAGATCTACAAAAAGTGGGAAATCCAGTAAGGAAATCCCACTTTTAAAAATGTTTGTCGGACACTAATGTAACCAAATCATAATTTAATTATGACATCTTTAATTAAAAACATAATTATGTACTTTTCTCAACGTTTCAAGTTTATCATCGGAATGAACTAATAGTGAAATATTGTTATTACTTCCTCCGTAAGAAATCATACGTACATTTACGTCTTGTAATACTTGAAACAACTTATGTGTATCTTCATGAAATATAATGGAATGCCCCACCAAACATACAATACTCTGATTGTTATCAACCTCAACCAATGCGAATTTTTTCAATTCTTCTACAATAGATTCTAAGTGAGAATCATCATCGATAGTTAATGAAATAGCGATTTCTGAAGTCGTAATCATATCAATCGGAGTCTCATATTTTTCGAAAATTTCAAAAACTTTTTTCAAAAACCCATGGGCATTTAACATTCTTGCCGATTTAATTTTAATCGCAGTAATAGCGTCTTTTGCAGCAATTGCTTTGATTCCTTCGCCGTGAATTTTACTCGTTATTAAAGTTCCATAAGATTCTGGAGACATGGTGTTTTTTAATCGTACCGGAATATCAAATTTACGAACTGGCATCACCGTTTGTGGATGTAGAATTTTTGCGCCGAAATAGGCTAACTCTGCAGCTTCATCATAAGACAAATCTGAAATAGCATGTGTGTTTTCTACAAATCTAGGATCGTTATTATGAAAACCATCAATATCTGTCCATATTTGAACCTCCTCAGCATTGATTACCGACCCAATAATTGTTGCTGTATAATCACTTCCGCCACGTTCTAAATTCGACATCTCTCCATCGGCATCCAAGCAGATAAATCCTTGTGTAATATAAATATCAGCAGGTGGAATTCCGTCAATTATACGATTCAAATTCTGACGAATATAAAAATTATCTGGCTCTTTATTGCGATCAATTCTCATGAAATCTAAAGCAGGCAATAAACAAGCATTCATCCCTTCTTGAATTAAAAATCGGCTAAAAATAAAAGTCGATAAGAATTCTCCTTGAGATACAATATTATTGTATAATAATTCAGAATATGTTTCTTTTAAACAAGATCTCAAAAAATCAAAAACACCATCAATATAATTACCAACCTCTTGTTTTAAATCTGATTGATTTAGCAACTCATTAATAGTCTCGTTGTATTTTATATATAAGGCATCTAAAGTTTTATTTCCTTCTGCTACCTCTCCATTTCTAATGTTTTCAGATAAGGCAACTAAAATGTTTGTCGTTCCAGACATCGCAGATAAAACCACCACTTTTTTACCACCACTTTTAATGATATTTTTTACATTGGTCATGTTTTCTACTGAACCAACCGATGTTCCTCCAAATTTTAATACTAACATAATTTTGATTTTTGAGTGACAAAAGTATTTATATTCTCAAGTTCATCTATGAAAATTAAAAAATTAGTCTATTTTTGTACAGAATGTTAATTATTTAACAAATGAGAACTATTGCATCCTGTGTTGAAGAACTATTATTAGCACAACCATTTTTAGAAGAAGCATTATCTAGAAATATTATCAATTATTCTGCTTTGGCAGAAGAACTACAAGAACCTGTGGGCGACATGTTGCGTAAACCTGTAAAATCTGGAGCTATTATGATGGCTTTGCGTCGGTACAATCCGCCAAAAGATTTGGGAAGTTCTTTAAAGTTAAAAAGAGTTTTACAAAACTTAGGAGATATAACCGTCCGCTCTAATTTAAGCGATTTTACTTTTCAGAATTCAAGAACATTAATAGACAGTCACGCTAGAATATTAAAATTACTGGACACAAAAACAAGTATCTTTTATGCTTTTACACGTGGAATTCATGAAAGTAACATTATCATTTCAAGTTCTGAAAAAGAAAAGATAAAGAGCAGTTTCTCAAATGAAATTCAATTAGGATTACAAGAAAATTTATCCGCCATAAGCATTAG
>JAGLDM010000203.1 GCA_023145595.1 Flavobacteriaceae bacterium
AGTATAGATCCCTCATATAAAGATGATTTATTAACTATTGAAGGAAGGCTACAAGAACGTTATGCAGGTCAGGTTAATATGGTAAAAGGGCCATTTTTAAATACAGAGTATTTAGGGGTTTTGATGGATGACAAAACATCGGTTTTACAATCTGATTTACTTCGAAAAGCGATTAATTACGGATTTGATCGTCAAAAAATGATTCTTTATTTAAGAAACGGAATCGGAACTCCTGCTAAAAACGGATTCATCCCAAGGGGTTTGCCGAGTTTTGGTGCTACCGAAGGCTATTCATATCAACCAGAAAAAGCCAAAGAATTGATTGCGCAATATAAAAAAGAAACCGGAATTTCACATCCTAAATTTTCGTTGACAACCAACAGTCAATATGTAGATTTGTGCGAGTACATTCAGCGTGAATTACAGAATTTGGGATTAGATATTCAAGTTGAGGTTGTTCCACCATCTACCTTACGGCAATCTAAGGCAAACGGAAAATTGCAGTTATTTAGAGCGAGTTGGGTTGCAGATTACCCCGATGCAGAGAATTATTTATCACTTTTTTATAGCAAAAATTTTGCTCCGAATGGTCCAAATTATACCCACTTTAAAAATGCTGTGTTTGATAGTTTGTATGAGGAGTCAATTACAATTACGAATAGAAAATTACGGCAATCTCACTATCAAAAAATGGATAGTATCATTATTGCAAAAGCGCCAATTGTTCCGTTGTATTATGATGAGGCTATTCGTTTTACTCGTAAAAATGTAAAAGGATTGGGTATGAATGCAACCAATATGCTGAGTTTGAAAAAGGTTATTAAAGATTAAATAGGTTCATAGATAAAGCCGCTTTTTTTCATTGTTTGAGAAAAAAGTGGCTTATTTAGAAATAGAATATTTATCAATTCAAGGAAGGAATATTTAATTCCCCCACAATCTAAAACCCAGTTTTTCGCTTGCCTAGTCTTGAGCCTGTCGAAAGATCAAAAGCCTCTGTTTTTTGTGTTTCGTTTATTGTATTAGGTGTTTAATAAAGTGCCTTTAGTAAACTGAGATGGAACTATTATTAAGTCCATTAAATTACATAATGAAAAAAATCTAAAGGGTTTTATGAAAATTCGTGAGCATTCGTGAAATCGGTGTTTCAATATTTAAGTATGAGTTTGCCCTAGGTGTTTTTGTCCGAACGAATCATTCGATAATTATCAAATATATCTTTTCGTAATTCAATGTTGAAAAAACCTTTTTGCTCTAATAACTCAGCAGTTTCTTCCCCGAGGTATTGATTTATCTCAAAAAACAATTGTCCGTTTGGTTTCAAGTATTTTAATGCGAAATCTGCGATTTTATCATAAAACAATAGAGGGTTGCTGTCTTTAACAAATAGCGCAAGATGAGGTTCGTTTTTTAGCACATTGTTTTTAATTTCTTCCTTTTCTAATTCACGGACATAGGGAGGGTTGCTAACAATGATATCGAATTTTATTTTGTTCCGATTACGCTCGGAACCGCTCAGTAACCCTCTTTTTTTGTGGGTGATTGGCTCTGAACTCGATAGGGGCGAAGTCAATATATCTCCTTCAATAAACTCAATAGCGACTTTGTTTAATTTAGCATTTTGTTTAGCAATAATTAATGCTTTTTCAGAAATGTCTAATGCATATATTTTTGCATTTGGAAGATTTTTGGCTATGGAAATGGCAATACATCCACTACCAGTTCCGATGTCTAAAATAGTTAAAGCGTTATTTGTTGAGGTTGGAGTACGGTTATTGAGTGTAGTCGAAATGATCCAATCCACTAGTTCCTCAGTTTCTGGTCTCGGAATTAACGTGTCCGAATTAACTTTAAATGGGAGTCCGTAGAACTCAGTTTCTTCTAGTATATATTGTATCGGTATTTCTTGTTTTAGTTTTTGTAGGGCTTTGTTAAAAAACGCTACATCTAAAGGTGGTATCTCCTTATTTGGCTCTAAAGCAATGTCAATTCGCTTTAGATTCATTTGGCTTTCCAATAGTAAATGATAAAAACTTCCAATTTCTTCTATCGGATAAATTGAATCTAAAAAAGTGTTAAAATGATTTTTAAGTTCTTTAAGCGTCATTGTTTGGTGTTGGTGAATGATTTTAAAATTCAGATTTACAATAAAATTATTTCAATTTATCAAATAAAAACGGTTGTTCTTCTTCGATTTAAAGCCTTATTTTTGCGAAGTGAAGATACATGAAATATATATAAGTCGCTGTATAGAACTATCAAAAAAAGGATTGGGAACTACACGTCCAAATCCGATGGTAGGTTGTGTGATTGTTTGTGATAGCATTATCATTGGTGAAGGGTACACAAGTCCGTACGGTGGGAATCATGCAGAGGTAAATGCGATAGCGGCTGTAGAAGATATAAGTCTATTGAAAAATGCGACCTTATATGTAAGTTTAGAGCCGTGCAGTCATTTTGGTAAAACGCCACCTTGCTCAAATTTAATTGTGTCGAGCGGAATTAAAAAGGTTGTTGTTGGTGTGGTTGATGACAATAGTTTAGTGTCTGGAAAAGGGATTGACTATTTGAAATCAAACGGAGTTGAAGTGATTGTTGGTGTTTTGGAAGACGCATGTAAAGAAGTAAATAAAAGGTTTTTTACATTTCATCAAAGAAAAAGACCTTATGTTATATTAAAGTGGGCAGAAACAAAAGATGGGTTTATTGATAAAATTAGAAAGGAAGGTGAGCCAAAAGTTCCTACATGGATTTCTAATCAATATGCGCAACAATTAGTACATAAATGGAGGAGTGAAGAGCAGGCGATTTTAGTAGGAACAAACACAGTTATTCAGGATAACCCGAAGTTAAATGTTCGTTCGTGGGTGGGAGAAAACCCGATTCGTTTGGTTTTAGATAGAACAATGCGAATTCCTGCAGATGTGAATGTTTTTGATAACTCTGTGAAGACAATTGTATTTACAGGTAAGGAGTTGGAAACTGCTTTAGAAAAAGATAATTTAGAGTTTGTTCAAATTGATTTTTCTGAGAATATTCCTGCTCAGGTTTGTGAACTTCTTTATCAGCAAGAAATACAATCTGTTATTATAGAAGGAGGAACTCAAACTTTACAAAGTTTTATAAATGCTGATTTATGGGATGAAGCACGCGTTTTTGTTGGAGATGTAGTTTTTGGAAAAGGAGTAAAAGCGCCTTTATTTAAAGGTGAAGTTACAAAGATGGAGCAAATAGGTAGTACAGTTTTAAAAATTGTAACACCTTAAAATGGAATTAAAAGATACCTATAGAACAATTGAATCTTCATTTAAGAGTGAGGTTTATAAAGATAAGGCGAGTAAATTTATTGGGTATGCCTTTCCTGTTTCTGATGAAGATGAGGTGAGAACTTGTTTAGATGATTTAAAAGCAGAACATCACAAGGCGCGTCATTGGTGTTATGCGTGGAGAATAGGAGAGGGGCAAATACGATTTAGAGCAAATGATGACGGAGAGCCGAGTAATAGTGCTGGTCAGCCAATACTAGGACAATTGGTTTCTTTTGATGTTACCAATATTTTAATTGTGGTTGTGCGTTATTTTGGCGGAACAAAATTAGGAGTTGGCGGATTGATAAGTGCCTATAAAACTTCAGCAAAATTAACTTTAGAGGTTTCTGAAATTGTAGAAAAAACGATTGATATTTGTTATCAATTACTTTTTGAATATGAGCATTTAGATAAAGTGATGCGAATTATCAAAGAGAAAAAATTGAATATAGTTAATCAAAAAATGGAGATGGATTGTGAGTTTCAAATTTCTGTAAGAAAAAAAGAATCTGAAGTCACAAAACTTGCTTTTGAAAATCTTCGTTGCTTAACTATAAAAAAAGTGGAGTGATTTTTTTAAGTAAATAATCGGGACAACGTATTGGTTTATTTTTTTTTATATCGATAAAAACTAAAGAAGTGTATCCGGTAGTTAATAATTCGTTTTTTTTGTTGAAAATTTCAAAGCCAAATTCGATTTTTACAGAAGGAATTTTTTTCAAGGTCGTTTTTAAGGTAAGTAAATCGTCGTATTTTGCAGGCTTCAAATAGTTTACATTTAAGTTTAAAACAGGTAGCATAATACCAGTGTCTTCTAGGGTTTTATAACTTGCATTTATGTTGCGAAGCCACTCTGCTCGACCCATTTCAAAAAATTGCGCGTAGTTACCGTAATAAACATAGCCCATTTGGTCTGTTTCGCCATACCTGACGCGAATTTTTAGTTCGTGAGTTAACATTTTTAGTCGTTTTTGAGTACGTCATAATAAGCATAAAAAAGTTATAAACCAATAGTAAATAAATTTTTTTATACTGATAATTATTCACAC
>JAGLDM010000204.1 GCA_023145595.1 Flavobacteriaceae bacterium
TGAAACCATCCCATTGTAGATTTCCCTGTGGTAGCAATACCTTTAAAGACTTTGTTATTTCTAATTCGTTTAGGCTTACAAACTCTAATAGGCGTGGAATCTACAAAAGAAATACCTGTAGAATCACCCAAACAACAAGTCTTTAGAAACAGACTCATAGCCATTAAATTTTGTCCAACTAATTCAGTAAATCTATTGTAAGAAACTGTTTCAGGAAAATCTACTTAAATATTAATCGAACTCAGGTTACTAATGCTTACAATGGAAGTGCAATTATTGTCCACTACATTTATCGCAAATACCTTTTACCATCAGGTTTACATTTTCTGAAATAAATCCATCTGGCACTTTAATTTGAGGAATTTTATGTTCTGTTAAGCAAATGGTTTCATTACAGTTATTACAATGAAAATGTAAGTGTAAATCAGTTTCAATCTCGCAATTGCAACCACTTTCACACAACGCATATTTAGTAATCCCTGTACCATCGTCTATTTGATGTACAATCGCTTTTTCTTCAAAAGTTTTTACTGTTCTATATAAGGTAGTTCTATCTGCTTTACTAAAAGCATTTTCAATATCTGTTAATGTTACTGCAACTTCCTTTTCTATAAGAAACTTATAAATAAGTAATCGCATTGCAGTAACACGTATATCTTTTGACTCTAATAATTGTTCTATTGTTTTCATAATCTAATCTTCGTGTTCTGCTTCTCCTTTTTTCATTTCAGCAATAAGATAGTAGGCATTGTTGTAAGCAAATTTTGTATTTGGCTCTATGTCTTCAGAAAATTGAACTGCTACCCAATTATCATCTTTTACTCCTAAAAGTACTTCAACTGGCTTAAAACTCCAATCTTCATTTTCCTTTTCTACTGAAAAAACATAAAATCTATCGCCTTCTTTTATAATAGCACTTTCTGGTAATGCTTTTGTTTTAGAGTTTTTTATTAGAATTTTACCTTTTATATACATGCCAGGAATAAGATTCCCTTTTTTATTTTTAATTTCAGCGTGTACGTGAAGTGTTTTAGGGTTTTCTTCAAAAGTTTTACTTACCGAGTAGATTTCTGCCGTAAGGTCTTCGCCTGTATTAGATTGCAAATTAAAAATTACTTTTTGACCTTTCTTTACTTTATGAGCGTCTTTTTCAAAAACCATTAAATCTGCGTGAACGTGATGTGTGTTTACAATTTCAAAAAGTTCGGTTTGTGGTTCTACATATTGTCCTGTTTTAACTTCAACTTTTTGCACAAATCCTTCTATTGGACTGCGTAATGATATGCTTTGAGCAATTGTTCCATTTTGTACTGATGCTGCATTAATGTTTAATAACCGTAATTGTGCTTTTAATCCATTTACCATTGCTTTAGAAGCGTCATATTCTGCTTCGGCTTTTTGAAAATTTGCACCAGAGCCAACTCCTGCATCATATAATTTTTGCTGACGCACAAAGTTCTTCTTTAAAAAATTACTATTGCTAAAAGCATTCAAATAATCGGTTTGCATTTTTATGATATTTGGAAGTGATAAATAGGCAACCACTTGACCTTTATTAACTTTATCGCCTTCAATAACTTTTATCGACACCACATTTGCACCAACTACAAACGTAATTGCGGCTTCGTTTTGAGGCGGCACTTCTAATGTACCATTGGCTTCTACATAACCACTCATATTGCGCAATGCGATAGTGTCTGTTTTAATTTGTAATGCGTCAAACTGCTGTTGTGAAAGCATCACTTCTTCGCTTTCGTTATGGTCATCTTTTTCTTCAGTTTTTTGTTCTTCGTTATGGGAATTACCATCACCTTCTTTGTGGCTTTCTTTATTTCCACAAGCAGTTGCTACAATTGATATTATAAAAAGTAAGAGGAATTTATTTGCTATATTTTTCATTGTTTTAAATTTTGTATGTGTATTGACCATTGCTTGAAATGCCCAATATGGGCTTTATTTTCTTATTGGTTAAAATAGTGTAGTTGAAATGTACTTTCTAAATAATTGATTAATGCTTCTTGTGCTTGTAATTCAGATTGAATGGCTTCTTTTATGAGTTGTGTAAAACCAGTATAATCTATTTCTCCTTCTTTGTAAGCGAATAAAGCGCCTGTTTTTTGCTCTTTTACAAGTGGTAACACTTCATTTTTATAGAAAAGCCAAGCCGTTTTCCATTTTTGATGATTCTCTTTTGCTTGTATAAACTTGGATTGTAGGTCTTGTTTTTTGAACTGAATATTTGTTTCGGCAATTTCCTTATCTATTTTTGCTGTTTTAACTTTTGCTTTATTTGTACCTGATAAAAAAGGAATTGAAATACCTGCTTGATAGGTGTAAAAACCTGAATTGCCATTTACGTTTTGCAAACCACCTTGTAGGTTGAACTTTGGTAAATTATCTGCTTTAGCAGCCTTATATGTTGCTTCTGCTTCGGTTACCTTTAATTGTGCTATACCATACAAAGGATGCTTTTCTAAGTTAAAAATAGCATTATCAATTTCGTTAGTCATTTCAAAATCATTAGGAACCGTATAAAATGTATCAGAAACCAACCATAGATTTAATTGTTGTAATGCAATAGTATAGTCACTTTTTGATTGCATAAATCTATTCTGAATCTGTAAGGCTTGATTTTTTGCTGCGGAATATTCTAATTTAGAAATGGCTTCTACTTCATAATTTAATGCTACTGCTTTTTCAAAGTTGGTATATATAGAATCTAACTCTTTATACAAATTATAATTCCTTTTACTCTGCAAGGCATTTGCCCACGCTTTTTTCACTTCCAATTCTAAATCTAATTCTGAAAGTTGAAACGCTTTTTGTGCTAATTGAATGCGCTGTTCTTGCAATCGTTTTTTTGCAGAAATACCAAACACATCAATATTGCTTTGCCCAATTCCTATAGTCGTATAAATACCATTTCCGTTATTAATTTCTTCGCCTCCTGTAAAAATTTGAGTTGTTCCAAAATCATAAGCCGTACTTTTTAACTGTTCTTGTTTGTTGATTTCAAATTGTTTTTGTTTTAAAAGCGGATAATTTTCTTTTGATAATTTTACCGCTTCATTCATTGAAATAGTTGGTAACGCATCGTTAACCTCTTGGGCGTTTCCTGTTATTGGCAACAAAAACATAAAAGCAACCATAGCAGTAACGGCAATTACTTTTTTGTCTGTTTTAAAATTGAATGATTTGTTTTCTACCCAATGATATAAAATAGGTAAAACGAATAATGTTAATAATGTAGAAGTTAGTAAACCGCCAATAACAACTGTTGCTAAAGGTCGCTGTACTTCTGCTCCAGCCGATGCCGAAATTGCCATAGGTAAAAATCCTAAAACATCTGTAAAAGCGGTTAGCATAATTGGTCTAATTCTTCGTTTTGTGCCTTCTATAATTCTATCTTTTAGATTGGTAACGCCTTCGTCTTTCAACTCATTCAAACCACTAATCATTACTAATCCATTTAAAACTGCGACACCAAACAAAACGATGAATCCAACACCTGCTGAAATACTAAATGGCATATCTCGTAACCACAATGCTACAACGCCACCAATGGTTGCCATAGGAATTGCTATATAAATCATTAGGGTTTGTGGCAACGATTTTAAAGCAAAATAGATGAGAACAAAAATAAGTAACAAAGCAATGGGTACAACCGTTAACAAACGATTACTGGCACGTTCTAAGTTTTCAAAAGCACCTCCATAACGAATAAAATAACCAGTTGGTAATTCTAATTTAGCATCTAACTTTGATTTTATTTCCGTTACCAAAGATTTTACATCACGCCCTCTCACATTTATGCCAACATACGTTCTTCTATTGGTGTTATCTCTACTTATTTGCATCGGACCTGCTTTGTAACTTACATCTGCCACTTCACGAAGTGGAATTTGATTACCAGACGGTAAGTTGATATACAAATTTTGAACATCTGAAATGTCTTTTCGGTTTTGAGAACTCAATCTTACCACTAAATCGAATCGTTTTTCGCCTTCAAAAATAATTCCTGCTGTGCCTCCTGCAAATGCTGATTGTACGGTTCGGTTTAAGGTGTTTATTTGCAGTCCATATTGGGCTAATTTGTTTCTATTGTATGTAATTGTTAATTGTGGTAAGCCTGTTGTGGCTTCTGCTTTCATATCGCCAATACCATCTGTGCCTGCAATAATTTTACTAATTTCTTCTGCTTTTTGCGATAGAACATTGATGTCTTCTCCGTACAATTTTATGGCAATATCTTCTCTAACACCTTCGAGCAATTCATTAAAACGCATTTCAATGGGTTGTGTAAATTCATAGTTTACTCCAGGAACCATTTCTACGGCTTCTTTCATTTTTTCGATGAGTTCGTTTTTAGAAGTTACAGTAGTCCATTCGCTTTTAGGTCTCAAAATCACAAAAATATCTGCTAAATCCATTGGCATTGGGTCTGTT
>JAGLDM010000205.1 GCA_023145595.1 Flavobacteriaceae bacterium
TTGAAATCAATAAGTTTTGGCTACATTTGAAGCGTGATTTTTTCAAGAAAATAAAAAGGTTTCTTGTTTTTTTTGAGAAAACTAAAAAAAATAATTCATTAGACCTCTCCTATATGAAATTAATCAATAATATTATGAGAAAATCAATATTAGCATTAGTTATAATAACTACTCTCAGTACTTTATTTGCTTCTTGTAATAAAAAAGAAAAATTATATTACACTAAAAAAGAAAAAGTTTCCCCAGTAGATATCCCCAATAGTAAAGGCTATAAACTATTGGAGTCAAAATGTTATATCTGTCATTTTGAAAAACCAGACCCAAGCAAAATGAGGCAAATGATTGCTCCTCCAATGCTACGAATAAAAGAACATTATCTACCAAATTACCCAAACAAAGAAGATTTTATTAATGCAGTGATGGCAATTGTAAAAAACCCTTCGGAAGAAAATACTTTAATGCCTGGTTCCGTTAGAAGATTCAAATTAATGCCTAAATTAATTTATACTGATGATGATCTTAGGTTAATAGCAGAAACCATTTATAATATGGAATTTGGTGCTGCTCCAAAAGGAAGAATGCGTGCAATGGGTTTACAATTAAATAATGGTAAAAAGTGGTTTGTAAAGCAGGAGACCTATGAGGTTATCCAAGAAATAGTTGAAAAATTAAGTGGTTTTAGTTCAGATAATGTGGCAGACTACAATCAGGCTGGAAAGGATGTTTTTAATAGGGCTAAATTTGTTTTGATGGATGATTCCTACACCGAAGAATTATTCAATCAACTACATAATTTCTTTTATGATATTGAGGGTGAAATACACGCATTAATTACCGAAAAAGACCTGCAAAACGCAAAAAAAAGAAAAGAAAATTTAAAGACTAAACTTCAAGATTTTTACCTGTTTTTTAAAACAAAGTAAATATTTAAGAGACCTAAAATTATGGACACTATCACATTAGGTAATTTGATTGAAAGAATGGTTAAATCTAACATAATATATCAATCTGAAATTATATACTCGTAACTACCTACCTCAAAAACATTAAAATGAAATACACTTTTTTAGCCCTTTTTATCACCTTATTTATCTCTTGCAATTCAGATGATGACACCCCTGTAGATTATAGAAGTGTAAACGAACAAGAAATTTTAGATTATATCGCAGCGAACAACTTAGACGCTACCCGAAGTGACTCTGGCTTGTATTATGTAGTTGACGAAATTGGAAGTGGTGATGAAATTACCTCAACCTCTGATGTTATTTTCATTTACAAAGGTTACTATACAAATGACGAGGTGTTTGACGAAAGTGATAATAAAGGAATTGTTTTTAACACACAGCAAAATATAATTAGAGGAGTTACTGAAGGTGTACAATATTTTAACTACGGAGGTAAAGGAACCCTTTTGATTCCTGCTCATTTAGCCTACGGAAGTAAAGATTATAACGGAATACCTGCAGGGTCTGTACTTATTTTCGAGATAGAACTATTGGCTGATTACGAAGAAATTAACGAATTAGAAATCACAGAATATATTGCTGATAATGGATTAACGGCTACCAGAAGTGATACTGGATTATATTATGTGATAAATGAAGAAGGAACAGGTGCACAGCCAACTGCAACATCAAACGTAACAGTTGCCTACAAAGGTTATTTTTTAGACGGAGAGGTATTCGACGAAAGTGATACTAGTGGAGTTTCGTTTAATCTTGACAAAGTTATTGACGGATGGACAGAAGGAATTGCTTATTTTAAAGAAGGTGGAAATGGCATATTGTTAATTCCATCTCATCTAGGTTATGGCCTTCATGAATACCGAGGCATTCCAAATGGATCCGTTTTAATCTTTGATATAAATCTGATTTCTGTAAATTAGAAATTTGCACGAAGCCATACTTTTTGACACTCACGTTTCAAAATCAACAAAGCAACCTGTTCACTCATAATTTTCATGTCTGAATGGGTCGCTTTTTTTATTGCTATTTCTGAAACATCAATACGATACAATAAGTTTGTATAGGTTGAAAAATGACGCTGTATAATTCCTGAAACCACCGTTGATAAATGAGTTAGTAATACTTGTGGTGATATTTCATCAGAAAAATAATTAGACAATCCGACTTCACTAAAATCTTTATCCAGCTGTTGTATTAACTTTGGATACAGATTTGCCTCTGTAATATTCTGAATGACTCGGAGTTTGTCAAAATCAGACATTCCTTTTCATTAAATCTTCTCCAAACTTCTTCAACCCTTCTTTTTTATCAGAAGAAATATTGACTTTACCCAAACTATCAAAAGCCTTCTGAGTATATTTCTCTATTTCTAATTTGATGTGTTTTGGAATTTCATTAGTTTCAAAAATATTCTTTACAGCATTAATTTTCTCCTCGTTATTGGCTAACTTTTGCTGATAATAATTCAACAAGGTCTTTTTATCAATATCACTACATTCAGAAAGTGCTTTTAAATAAAGGTAGGTTTTTTTATTTTCCATAATATCTCCACCTACAACTTTACCAAAACTTTTAGGATCTCCAAAAGTATCTAAATAATCATCT
>JAGLDM010000206.1 GCA_023145595.1 Flavobacteriaceae bacterium
ATCATGTCCGAATTTAAATTGGATGCAGAATCGCCTTATCCAAAACCTTCAAAAGAAGAATTAGCAGCCAAACCAGAACCATTGCCTTATCCGAAATCGGCTTCAAAATATCGTTTTTACGGAAATAATATTCAAACCATGATTGATGTTGTTTTGTCTTGGGAAGAAGGCGAAGCCAGAGAAGGATTGACGTATGTGATTGCAAATCACATGAAAAAATGCTATTTAAACTGGAACAAAGATACGGTTGATGATCGTGTTATTTTTAATCACTTAAACGATTTAACTGACGGTAAAATTGATTTGAGAGAAAATGGCGAGAAATTAGCAGAGAGTCATTTATTACTTCGGAAAAGAACGAGCCAATCAAACCAAAAAAATCAAAAGAACCAGAAGGGGAGTTACCAAAAGAACCAGAAAAATTACAGAAAAAAAACACGATAATTTATGGCGTCATTTATAATTGAAGGAGGTCATAGACTTCATGGTGATATTTACCCGCAAGGGGCAAAAAACGAAGCGTTGCAAGTTATTTGTGCCGTTTTGTTAACTCCGGGAAAAGTAATTATTAGTAATATTCCAAATATTATTGACGTTAATAAACTAATTTTTATACTTGGGGAATTAGGGGTTAAAATTGAACAATTAAAAGAAGACACCTATTCTTTTCAAGCAGATGATTTAAAATTAGAATATTTAGAATCTGATGAGTTTAAAAAAGACGGAAGCTCTTTAAGAGGGTCTATTATGTTGGTAGGGCCTTTGTTGGCTCGCTTCGGAAAAGGATATATTCCGAGTCCCGGAGGAGATAAAATTGGACGAAGAAGGTTAGATACTCACTTTGAAGGATTCATTAGTTTGGGTGCTACTTTTAAATATAGAAAAGAAAATTCTTTTTACGGAGTAGAAGCGAAAGAATTGACAGGTACAGATATGTTGCTAGATGAAGCTTCTGTAACAGGTACTGCAAATATTGTTATGGCAGCAGTCTTAGCAACAGGAACAACCAAAATTTACAATGCGGCGTGCGAACCCTATTTACAGCAGTTATGTAAAATGCTGAATTCAATGGGTGCAAAAATTAGCGGAGTAGGTTCTAATTTGTTGATTATTGATGGAGTAAAATCTCTAGGAGGATGCAATCATAGGATTTTACCAGATATGATTGAGATTGGGAGTTGGATCGGAATGGCAGCAATGACAAAATCTGAATTGACTATTAAAAATGTGAGTTGGGATGATTTAGGTCAGATTCCACGTGTTTTTAGAAAACTCGGAATTATTTTAGAGAGAAAAGGAGATGATATTTACATTCCGTCTCAAGAAGAATATGAAATTCAGAATTATATAGATGGATCTATATTAACGATTTCTGATGCACCTTGGCCCGGATTTACACCAGATTTATTAAGTATTGTTTTAGTGGTAGCAACCCAAGCAAAAGGGAGCGTTTTAGTGCATCAAAAAATGTTTGAAAGTCGCTTATTTTTCGTTGATAAGTTAATTGATATGGGGGCAAAAGTTATTTTGTGTGATCCGCATAGAGCCACTATTATTGGTATGAATCATGAGTCGAATTTAAAAGCAACGACAATGGTTTCTCCAGATATTAGAGCAGGAATTTCCTTGCTTATTGCTGCATTATCTGCAGAAGGAACAAGTACAATTCAGAATATTGAACAAATAGATAGAGGGT
>JAGLDM010000207.1 GCA_023145595.1 Flavobacteriaceae bacterium
AATTTTTTATACAATACTGGGAATGTATTTATTTGATTTCCTCCTATATATTTGTTATTTATTATTTGGAATCCCCATCACTTTTAAAATGATGTCATGAACTTCTGTATTATCTATAGAAGTTTTAAAATAATCTTCACCAACACCTATTGCTTTTACAGGAACCCTCGCCGCTGTGTGGTCGGTAGTTGGCCAAGCAACACCTGTTTTTTGACTCATAATAATGATTACTCTTTCTGTAAAATTCTTATCAGAAGATTGATCTAAATAATCACGATCTGGATTAATTTCTTGCCCCTTTATAAATTCTTTTTTATAGGTTACTTGCAACCATTCCTTTTCTAAGTCGGTTAATTCTAATTCTTTTATTCCAGACCCTAAACCAAAATTAGTAGCGACAGAGTCTAAGACTTCTTCAAAAGACACTTTTCTTTTTAATTTTTTTAGCACATCTAATTTTCGTTCAAACTCTTGTTCAGATATTTTTTGATGTTGGTACAAATCCATCCGTAATCCTTTACTTGTACTACTTCCCAAAATTAAACCGCCTGTTTCATGATCTGCAGTAACAATTATTAAGGTTTCATCTTTATGGCTGTTGTAAAAATCTAGCGCAACTTTAACAGCGTCATCAAGTGCTAATGTTTCCTGAATAGATGATCCTAAATCATTTGAATGTAACGCCCAATCAATTTTACCTCCTTCAACCATCATAAAAAAGCCTTTTTCATTGTCTAACAATTCAATCCCTTTTTTGGTCATATATGCCAGTGAAAGGCTTTCTTTAGGCTTGTCAATTTCCCAATAATATTCTATTCCTGAGTACGTACCTGGATTTACGGCTACAATCTTTTCATCCCCTTTTTTTAAATTTTTAATTTCTTCGGCCGAAGTTAAATACCTGTATTCACTTTTATCCAATTGATATGCAAAACTTTTTTTATCTTTTATATTACCTAAATTATGCACTCCACCACCAGCAAAATAATCAAAATTACTGGTAAGCAATTGCAATGCTATTTCATCATAAGCGTGTCGACTTTTATTATGTGCATAAAAAGCTGCTGGTGTTGCATGGTCTATAGCTACACTAGACAAAATCCCCACTTTATAACCCGCTTTTTTCGCTTTTTCTCCAACTGTTTCTAAATTAAATTGCAATGTAGTATCCATTGCCAATACTTTATTAGTGGTTTTAACTCCGGTTGCTATTGCGGTTCCTCCTGCAGCTGAATCGGTTTGCAAACTATTAGCAGAACTAGTAACCATAAAACTTTGAACAGACAATTGGTTCATAGCCATTGGTTCTAAAGCTAATGGCTCTTCTAAAGTTTTCTTGTATAATTCAGTTGCATAAATAGCATTATCTCCCATTCCGTCTCCTATAAAAAGGAATACATACTTTGCTGCGTTTTGGGCGTATAGTGTACTCGCCAATAATGAGAATAGTGCTATTAGAAGTGTTTTATTTATTTTCATTTGATATTCTTTTACTCTACCTTGTTTCATTTTCTTTTGTTTTATCTGTTAATAACTAACGTTTATAATAATTTTATTAATTTTTTATACAAAACTGGAAATGTATTTAATTGATTTCCTCCTATATAATACCCTTTGCCGTTATAGGCATCAGGCACTCTAGTTACAATACTTTTTTGATCTCTATAGTAATAACCCACTCTATCTTCTTTGGTAAAGTCTTTTGGATTAAAGGATCTTAAATCAAAATTTGCTGTAATAATTTTATCTGGCACACAACCTATATTCCCTGCCATAGAAGCGGCTTTTAAAAACACTTCTGGTCCTGTAACCGCCGACCCAATATTTAGTATGATTCCGCCCTTTTCAAGATTTGCAATTTCATTGGTGTAAATTAAAAAGTCTCTTCCAGAACATCCTCCTTTTGCACGACCATCAAAATAAGGATGTTGATCAATAACGTCTGTACCAACACCTACATGAACCGTAAACGGTATGTCATTTTCATAACAAATTGCTTGAACGTTTAATTCTGGGAATTTAAATTCAATACTATTTTTTTCTAGGTCTAATACTTCTTCTACTTCATTTCTAAACGAAGTGTCTTTAATCATTCTCCCTACAGACTCACCGTAACCTAACTCGTATTTATCGCCAACAGTTAATGCAGCATTGATAAAGTTAAATTCATATGCCATTCCAAATTCTCCTTTTTCAAGAGCTTGCGGAACATATTCGCTTGTTTCCCCCATCAATCCTATTTCAAAATCATGGATGGATGTTGCACCATTTCCAGAAATCAAAGAAAAAACACCTTTCTTAATCAGATCTCCTAAAAGCAAACTAAGTCCGTTTTTTATTAAATGTCCTCCTGTAAATAGCATTACTGGCCGTCCATTATTTTTGGCATCAATAATATCTTTTGCCAAGTCCTCGATTCGCGCCTCCATCTCTTCCGAGATTTCAATTTTTAAATCGTTAATATCCTTCGGAAGGATTAAATCCTCTTGCTTTACTTTATTCGTTCGCCCACTAACCGGATACGTATTGATTTTATTTGGGTCGAAACAATTAAATTTACCTTTATAATTCATCGTTATTGATTTTTGATTCTTCTTTTTTAATGGGTTTTTATAAAGTTCTGTTAATGTCATCCCTGCGTAGGCAGGGATCCATAGTCGCTCCAAGTATAGATTCCTGCCTTCGCAGGAATGACATTCATTTTTAATTACAATTGATCTACGTTGTCATATATTTTTTTAATTGCTGAAGCAA
>JAGLDM010000208.1 GCA_023145595.1 Flavobacteriaceae bacterium
CTATATCAATCCGTGCAACTATTTTTAAATAAAAATTTCATTTTTATTTAAATTAATTTGTAACGTTTTGACAATCAGAATCAAGAAAGAAAAAAAAACTTAAGGTTACAGTTAATACTGGACCTTTATGGCTTTAAAGTTTTCTTTAGAACCAGTACAAACGTCACATTGATAATCCGAAGGAAGATTTTTAAACAAGGTATTCGATTCAATATCAGCATTTTCATCTCCATAAGAATCATCGTATATCGTTAAACAATCCTGACATTGAAACACTTCTTTATTAGGTAATACATTTTCTTTGTTTTCTTGCAAACCTTCATCAACGATTTCTTTCCCAAAATGATTGAAATACATTTTACTCAATTCCATCAGCAAACCAGACAATTCAATTTTATCTACATCTTGCGCATAGACCTTGTACTTCCGACTATTAGGGTCAAAATTTTCACTATACAGCACATTATAAGTGGCACGAACTTGATATCCCTTCACGATGTTAGGTGCATTATTCTTTTCAACAACAATTGAAGTGAAATAAATATTAGATTCTTTTCTATTCGCAATAGAAAATGTTAATCCGTACGTACTCATGTCATTTTGATCAAAATCTCGAACAATAAATTTCTTGAGAGATAACGCTTCTGGATCACTTACAGGTAAATGCCAATTCAATTCAAGCAAGGAATGCCGAATATTAATCCCAGCCTTTCCTAATAATCTTTCTAACATCAATTTACTTTCCTTCGGAATTCCCTTAACAATAAATGACTTCCATGGCGTAATACAGATTTTACCTATTCTATTATCAAGACAAAAATCACAAAAATCCTTCAGAAAATCTAAATAGTATAAATTATTCCGCCAATACAAACCCAACCAATACTGATTGATTCCCATTTTATTCATTCCTTCATAATACGGAAACGGCTTAAATAAAACCTTTAAATCTGTTTCTATTGTCCTAGAGTTCGTTTCTAACTGTCCATTTATCAGCACAAACAACTCCTCAACATCATCAGCATCGGAATACACCTCTTCAATTACCTTTGCAATTTTGGCAATATCCCAACTATATATAAGGACTGGATAAAAAACCGGTTCGTTCCAATTTGGTAATTTTAGTTGTAAATACCAATAATCCTCATGAGTAGAGGCTATAAAATTTAGTTGACCACTGAATAACGGCACTAATTGCTGCTTAGGGTCTACGATATTAATTTTGAGTTGCGGATTGAATTTAAAACTCTCCATTATATATAGGTGCGTTGCGCTGCTCAACCAAGTCGTTGCATTGAATATATCAGAAGCCACATAAGAGCTCACAATATTCTGATAACGGATATCAGAAATCATACTCGTACTAATTTTCGAGAACTGACTTTCTACCTCTTCATTTTCTTCATGTTTCGGAAAAATAATATCTTGTCGAGAGCCGAAATGCAGAGCATCTAAACCTAATGATTCCGCATAATTAACAATTTGCCTTAATTCGCTCGGCGATAAAATTCCACCTTTTACAAATATTCTTTTTAAATCTACCATCCTTATTATGCTTTTACTAAATTCTTTTGCATTGCTAATTTCATAATATCTCTAACTTCTGGCTTGCAACTTCCGCAACCCAAACCAGCGCCTGTCGTTTTACACACGTCTTCAAGACTTGAACAACCGTCCAAAACAGCCTCTTCAATATTCCCAACTCCTACCTGACTACACGAACACACCAATTTTCCTTTTACTGGGACCGATGATTCATTTGATCGCAACAATTCATTTCGTTTATCTGCCAATTCAATCTCATCTTCAATCAAAGATTTAAATTCGGCAAACTCATTTTTATCACCTATTAATACAGCACCTATCAAACGGTCATTTTTAATGATACATCGTTTATAGTATCGCTTATTCATATCCATAAAAACAACCTCTTCTATAGAGGTGTCTTTCTCAGAAAACAAAACGGTACCAATACTGCACAAATCCAAATCTTCAAATTTCAAAATATTCATCAAAACAGATCCAGCATAAATACTGCTTAAATCTCCGAGAATATATTTTACAGCCACATCTGCTTGCTGTTCTGCTGCGGATGTAATTCCGTATAGGAAATTTTCAAACTCCGCAATTTCACCCAAAGCAAAAACACTAGGGTCGCTTGTTTGCAAATGCTGATTCACCACCACCCCTCTTCTACAATTTAATTTCGCTTGTCGTGCAATTTCAATATTCGGAATGGTACCAATTGCGTAAACCACGGCATTTCCTTTTATAACTTTTCCTGTTTTTAAGGTAACCGTCAAACTTTGATTTGCATCACCATCTTCAAAAACGGTATTAACTTCATTATCAAAATAAATTTGAATTCCCCTTTCCTGAACATCTTGTGCCAACAATCTACTCGCAACCAAATCTAACTGACGCTCCATTAATCTTGAAGCACGCTGTACAATAGTAATCTGAATATTCTTTTTATTTAAAGTGGCTGCCAATTCTAAACCAAGCAACCCACCTCCAATAACAATAACATGTTGCTGCTCTTCTGGAAGCCCAGTTGCCTCTAAATGACTTTTTAATCTTTCAGCATCTTCACGACTTCTTAATGTAAATCGTCCAGGTCGATCTAACTGCGCATTGTTCGGAACAAACGCTCGACTCCCAGTTGCCATAATTAACAAATCGTATGAATGCTCTACATTATTACTGTCGGTAATTATTTTACTTTCCTTATTTATATTATGTATAGTAACTCCAGGAAACATTTGAACCTTCAAACGTTCAATTTCACCTTCCTTCAATTTTTCGAGTTGCTCCCATGTTAATTCATCACTAACATATTCTGGTAATAAAACGCGATTATAAAATGGGTTCTGTTCTTTTGAAAAAATCAAAATCTCGTCGTCTTCGTTTTTTTCACGATAACTTTGAACAAACCGGTACGCTGCTGCTCCTGCACCAACTATACATATTTTTTGATTTTTCTTCTTGTATTTTGCAACCTCAACAGCACTGTATTTAAAATCTGGTTCTTTTGAAATTGGATCGACAAGCGTTTGTGTTAAATTATTTGCTCTTCCAAAATCATTTCCTAAAACCTTACCCCAATGCATTGGCATAAAAACAACACCTCTTTTAATATCAAAATTCAGTTTTACTTTAACACGTACTTCACCTCGTGCGCTATTTATTATAACAACATCATCCTCCTTTATATTCCTTTCAAAAGCATCTACGCTGTTCATCTCTAAATAAGGAGCAGGTGTGTGTGTTTTCAATCTATTTACCTTCCCTGTTTTTGTTCTAGTATGCCACTGATCTCGCACTCTACCTGTTGTAAGTATTAAAGGAAATTCTTTTGATAATTTTTCTGATTGATTCTTTGTATACTGAGGAACATTAAAATTTGCTTTTCCCGAAGAAGTATAAAATTCTTTATCAAGAAAAAGTCGCGATGTTCCTTTGTGTTCTTTAGTAGGAACTGGCCATTGCATACTTCCTTCTGATTTTAATCGATCATAACTAAGTCCAGAAATATCGATGTTTGTTCCTTTTGTTAATAAGCAGTGCTCATCAAAAATCTCACCAGTATTTTCATAATCAAATCCTTCAAAATTCATTTTCTGAGCGAATTTTGTAAAGATTTCTACATCTGGTAACGCCTCTCCAGGAGGGTCAATTCCCTTTTCAAGATAACTAACCCTACGTTCAGAATTAGTCATTGTCCCTTCTTTCTCCAACCAACCCGCTGCCGGTAAAATTAAATCGGCATATTTTGTCGTTTCTGAATTATGAGAAATATCTTGAACAATTACAAACTTTGCTTTTTTTAGAGCCGCCTCTACTTTTAATGAATCTGGCAAACTCACCACCGGATTTGTACATACAATCCAAATTGCTTTTAACTTTCCAGTATCTAACGCCTCAAACATTTCGGTCGCTGTAAGTCCAGGTTTTTCTGATATTTCTGTTCCGCCCCAAAAATCAGCAACTTCTTTTCTATGCTCAGGATTTGCCAAATCTTTATGTGCTGCCAACAAATTCGCCATCCCTCCTACTTCACGTCCGCCCATAGCATTTGGCTGACCTGTTAATGAAAATGGTCCGGCTCCAGGTTTTCCAATCTGCCCAGTTAACAATGAAATATTTAATAGAGACACGTTTTTATCTACCCCAATCACACTCTGATTTAAGCCCATCGTCCACATACTTAAGAATCGTGATGCTAAACCAATGTATTTTGCTGCTTTTTTTATTTCACTAACAGTTATTCCGCAAATTTTGGCTGCTTCTGATAATGACGTTTGAAATACAACCTCTTTAATAAGTCCAAAGTTTGATGTGTGCTTTTTTATAAAACTAACATCTGTTTTGTTTTTTTCTATCAATCGCCTTGCTATTGCATTATACAAAACAACATCTGTTCCTGGCAAAATTTGTAAATGCAAATCGGCTATATCACATGATTGTGTTTTACGCGGATCAACTACAATAATTTTTACATCGGGATTTTCCTCTTTATGTTTTTCTAACCTCCTATATAGTATAGGGTGACACCAAGCAGGATTTGCCCCAGCAATCATAAAACAATCTGCCAACTCAATGTCGTCATAAGAAATTGGAACAGAATCCTCACCTACCATTTTTTTATACCCAACAACAGCAGAACTCATACACAATCGTGAATTTGTGTCTATATTATTAGTCCCTATAAAACCTTTTGCAAGTTTGTTGATGATGTAATACTCTTCAGTTAAACATTGTCCGGAAACATAAAACCCGACACTATCAGGTCCATATTTTTTGATAATGGATTTAAAAACAGCTGCAGCACGATCCATAGCGGTATCCCAAGAAACTTGTTGCATTGGATGATTACGGCTCCACTTCATTTCTGGATGCATAATTCGATCAGAAGTATCCTGAACTACGTAGTTCAAATTCATTCCTTTTGAACAAAGCATTCCTTTATTTACAGGGTAATCTGGATTTCCTTCGACCTTTAACCCTCCCTTAGAATCTTTATTTACAATAATACCACAACCAACCCCACAATAGGAACACGTTGTTTTATATGATTTTTTAACAGACATAAATGCAATATTTAACATTTACAAAAGTAAGTGTTTACGTATTAATACGTAGTTTTTATATCGTAAAAATAAATTAGCTATTTTAAACTATTAATAGTATTGCTTTGGAATTTTGGAGATAAGACAAATTAGCCGAGTTAAATCAATCCGTATCGTGCAGCTTTTGAAGATAATTCTATTAAATTTTTAACGCTCATTTTCTTCATCATATTAAAGCGATGTGTCTCAACGGTGCGTTTACTATTGTTCAATATTTCAGAAATTTCACTATTCGTTTTCCCGTTTAGAATATGTGATAATATTTGCTTTTCTTTTTTCGTTAATCCGAACGGGTCTGATACTGATTTTAAAACCTCTTTTTTCGGAGTGCTAACACTATTTTGAAGGAAATTAGAAACGATTACATTTGATATATCACCACTAAAGTATTTCCCTCCATTATTAACCATATGGATTGCTTTAATGAATTCTTTTTTATCGGTATCCTTAAGCAAATAACCACTTGCTCCCGCTTTTATAGACTGAATTATATAATCTTCGGAATCATGCATAGACAATACAATGGATTTTGTAGAAGTATTCAAACGCTGCATTTTACCTACCGCCTCAATACCATTCATTTCAGGCATTCGCACGTCGATAATTAACACGTCTGGATTTTCTTTTTCTACAATCTCTAAAGCTTCAAACCCATTAGATCCTTCAGCAACCACAACGATATCCTCTTCCTCTTCAAGTAGGAATTTTATTCCGCTCCTAACTAATTTATGATCGTCAACTAAGGCTATTCTAATCTGTTTTTCCAATTTCTAACAATTAAGTATTTGAAACAAATATACGTATTATTACTTGGTTTTACTATTATATTAAAAGTCTCGAAAAATAATCAATTCAACAATGATATTTGGAACAAATGAACCCTAATTTTCTGATTAAAAAATTTAGTTTGATTGTCCAAATTCCAACTTAAAAAATCATTGATTTACTATTTTCCGAACAGCATTATGCATCCAAATTAAACTAATCGCCGATAAAATCGCAATTAAAATCCAACAACTCGACCATATTCCTGTTCCTTCTTTTAAGTAACCAAATATAATAGGTGAAACAAAACCACCAAGACCCCCAATGACACCAACCATACCACCTACCACTCCGACTTCTTGCGGGAAATAATCCGGAATATGCTTATACACTGCTGCCATACCAACACCCCAAATACAACCCAACACGATAATAATAGACACATAAATAGAAACGTTTTCTGGCGTCCATAGGATGAGCAACAGACTAATGAAAAATGACGAAATCAATACATAATACATCACCTTACGCGCTCCTATTTTATCAGATATATAACCTCCTAAAGCCCTAAACAAACTTGATGCTATTACAAAAACAGCCACATACACACCCGCCTTTTCTTTATCTAAATGAAAAACATTTTTATAGATAGGCTGTAACCAATTTACAAAAGCTACAAATCCACCAAAAAGTATGAAATAATACAACCCAAATCGCCATACTCTCGCTTTTTTCAATGGCTGAATCATTCCTTTTAAAGTTTTAGAACTACTCTTTGGTTTTTTATTTTCAGCGAAAAAGAAAAACACAATCGCCATAACAATCAGCACAACAGCATAAATTCTAGGCAACACAACCCAACCTTCTACATTATCACCTCCCGAGGTTAAATAGGTTAATAATTTAGGAGCAAATATTGCCGTTAATGCGGCACCTATATTCCCCATTCCGAAAAGCCCCAAAGCAAAACCTTGTTTTTCTTTGGGAAACCATATTGAAGTATAACCAATTCCAACTGCAAAACTTGTACCTACCATTCCGAACCCAGCACCACAAAGTGCAAAAAACCAAAACCCATTTGCATATGATAATAAGTATGTTGGTAATGCACTCAGAACTAATAGAACAATCATTACAGGTTTTCCACCAAACTTATCTGTTAAAATACCAATCGGCAATCTAAAAAGAGACCCCGTCAATACAGGTATCGCCATTAAGTATCCTATCTCTATGGATGACCACTGGCTCCATTCAAACTTCCCTGCTAAAAATGTAACCAAAACACTGTTAATCATCCACACGAAAAAGCAAATGGAAAATGCAAGCGTATTTAAAAATAGAATTCTATTTGCTTTTTTTGAAATTGCCTCACTCATACCTAAACGATTAATTTGAAGCAAAAATATAAAACTACGTATATATACGCAATTTAATAAGCGTAATAATACGTAGTTTTATTAATTTTTAAGAATAGTGAAATTTACCTTGCAAGAAATCCAATAAAACACAAAAAGAAACTGTTCGTTTTTCTAGATTCACAATCGGTTTTAGACAAGAGTTATCAACTTAAAAGGCAATTTCTAAAACACGCTGAATCTCCTCCTCTAAAAACGAAGGATGCTCTCCAACCACATCACCAATCACAATAATACCAGGCGAAGAATAATCTATAGAGCTAACTACGCCTTTATAATTATTTAGTGTATTCATAGTGATTTTTTCATTTGGTAAAGTTCCGTTTTGGATAATTGCAAAAGGCGTTAATTTATGACGATGAACTGCTACCTGCTCCATAATAACCTCGAAATTTCGCAAGCCCATCAACACCACCAAAGTAGCAGAAGACTGCGCTCCAAGATTAATGTCTTTAGAAACATTCCCGTCAGAAGTTGTGCCCGTAATTACCCAAAAACTCTCATTAATACTCCGTTTTGTTAAAGGAATACCTTGACTTGCAGGAACAGACAGTGCACTGCTTATTCCAGGAATAACTTCCGTTTCAACACCTTGACTCTCTATAAAATCAACCTCTTCCGCTCCTCTACCAAACACATAAGAATCTCCTCCTTTTAGTCGAACCACGGTTCCGTATTTCAAAGCATAATCTACCAACATTTGGTTAATTTTACCCTGTGTGTATTTATGTAAATTTGATCGCTTTCCTACATAAACGCATTCAACACCTTCTTGCGTATGCTTCAATAATTCTTTATTTACCAACGCATCATACAAAACAATATCAGCGTTTTTGATGGCTTTCAGTCCTTTTACAGTAATCAATTCAGCATCTCCTGGCCCTGCTCCTACCAATATCACTTTCGGATTTTTCACACTACTTTTCATACATCTTACTATTTATCTAGACGATAATTTTACATTTGACAAAAATACGTAAATTCTTAAAAACAATTACTGATAAATTATTTTTATACGTATTAATACGTATTTTTGCCGTGTAGAATTTAATTTTATACGTATATGAAAACGATAATAGTGATTGGAAACGGAATGGTTGGATACAAGTTTTGCGAAAAATTTGTAAAGAAAACATCCAAAGAAAATTTTAAAGTTATTGTATTTGGTGAAGAACCTAGACCTGCTTATGACCGCGTGCATTTAAGTGCTTTCTTTAAGAATTCAGATGCAAAAGCCTTGGAACTTGCTCCTATAAATTGGTATTCAGACAATGCGATTGAATTAATTTCTAACCAGCGAATTACGGATATTCACCGAGCAACAAAAACAATCACTACAGTTAGTGATAAAGAATATTCATATGACTACTTAGTTTTAGCAACAGGATCATCTGCATTTGTACCTCCTATTAAAGGAACTGAGAAGAAAGGGGTGTTTGTTTATAGAACTATTGAAGATTTAGAAGGAATGCTTTCGTATGCTGATGAGATTAAAAAGAAAAATCCAAATGCAAAAGCTGCTATTTTAGGTGGTGGCCTTTTAGGACTTGAAGCTGGGAAAGCAGTTATGGATATGGGATTAGAACCTCATATCGTAGAATTTGCTCCCAAACTAATGCCGCGACAACTAGACATGAGAAGCAGCCAAGTACTACAATTAAAATTGGAGTCAATGGGACTTAATATTCATTTAAGCAAGGCTACAAATCAAATTTTAGGGAATGGCAGCATTACGGGAATGGAATTCGGAGAAGACGATGTTTTAGATGTAGAAATGCTAGTGATTTCAGCCGGAATTAGACCCAGAGATGAACTCGCTAAAACGTGTGATTTAGAAATGGGCGTTCGAGGTGGTATCGTAGTCAATAATAAAATGCAAACATCAGACCCTACAATTTTTGCGATTGGAGAAGTCGCATTATACAATCAAATGATTTATGGATTGGTTGCTCCAGGTTATGAAATGGCAGAAGTTGCCGTTGATCAAATATTAGGCGACACTACTATAATGAGTGCCGACATAGACATGAGCACCAAATTAAAACTAATTGGTGTTGATGTTGCTAGTTTCGGAGATCCATTTATGCCTGCAAGTAAAGGACACTCTATTTTATTTGAAGACAAAACAAAAAGCCTTTATAAACGTATTAATGTGAGTCACGATGGTAAAAAACTATTGGGAGGAATCCTTGTTGGAGATGCTTCTGACTATAATATGTTACATCAGATTTTCTTAAACGGAATGGCAATTCCTGAAAATCCTGAAGAATTAATTTTAGGTTCACGCGGAGAAGGAGGCTCTTCTTTTGGTAGCGCAATGGATTTACCCGACAGTGCTCAAATTTGCTCTTGTGAAAATGTAACAAAAGGTGATATTTGCAACCCAATATTAGAAGGAGAATGCTCAAGCTATGAAGATATTGTTTCTTGCACAAAAGCAGCAACTGGTTGTGGTGGCTGTAAACCTATGGTTGTTGATTTAGTAAACGAAACTTTAAAATCACTTGGAAAAGAAGTAAAAGAAACCATTTGTGAACATTTAGATTATTCACGTCAAGAATTATACGGAATCATCAAAATAAAACAATTAAAAAATTACAACGAAGTTTTAGATGCTTGCGGAAAAGGAGATGGCTGTGAGATTTGCAAACCATTAGTAGCATCCATTTTCGCAAGTTTATATAACGATACTGCCAACAAAGAGGATGTAATTCAAGATTCAAATGACAAATTCCTAGCAAACATTCAACGAAACGGAACATACTCCGTTGTTCCTAGAATTCCGGGTGGAGAAATTACTCCAGAGAAATTAATCGTAATTGGAGAAGTTGGAAAAAAATACAATTTATATACAAAAATAACAGGCGGTCAACGAATCGATTTATTCGGAGCAGAATTAAACGACTTACCAGCTATTTGGAAAGAGTTAATCGATGCTGGTTTTGAAAGCGGACATGCTTACGGAAAATCTTTACGAACCGTAAAAAGCTGTGTTGGATCTACTTGGTGTCGCTACGGAATGGACGAAAGCATAAGTTTTGCTATTGAATTAGAAGACAGATATAAAGGATTGCGTTCTCCACATAAATTAAAAGGCGGTGTATCTGGATGTATCAGAGAATGTGCCGAAGCAAGAGGAAAAGATTTTGGAGTTATTGCAGTTGAAGGTGGATGGAATTTATACGTCGCTGGAAATGGTGGTGCTACTCCGAAACATGCGCTACTCCTCGCTGAACAAATAGACAATGAAACTTGCATCAAATACCTAGACCGTTTCTTAATGTATTATATAAGAACTGCTGCTCCGCTAATGAGAACCGCAGCATGGCTAGACAAATTAGAAGGAGGTATTGAGCAATTGAAAAAAATTGTAGTTGAAGACAGTTTAAACTTAGCAACGGAATTAGAAACAGAAATGCAATTTTTAGTTGATGCCTACGAATGTGAATGGAAACAAGCCATAGAAAGTGAAGAAACTAAAAAACGCTTCAAGCATTTTGCCAATTCTGACGATAGAGATGATAATTTGGTTTTTGTTCCGATGCGCGAGCAAAATATGCCGAAACACTGGGAGAACTAAGTTAGAAATACGAGGTTAGAAGTTAAATATTATTAAAAAGTAAATCTGAGAAATGGAAGCAATTTTAGAAAAATATAAAAGTATCGCAGAAGGTGATGTTAGCGTTTGGTTTAAAGTAACAACAGTGGACGAATTTCCAGAAGATGGAGGGCTGTGCATTAAATATAAAGACAAACAAATCGCAGTTTTCAACTTTACCCGAAAAAACAAATGGTATGCTTGCCAAAATGTCTGTCCACATAAAATGGAAATGGTATTGTCTCGCGGAATGCTTGGAGACTCTGAAGGAATTCCGAAAATTGCTTGTCCGATGCACAAAAAAACATTCTCCTTAGAAACAGGAGAAAACTTGAATGGAGATTTAGATGCCATTGCAACATATCCTGTAAAGATTAAAGATGGATTTGTTTTTGTTGGGTTTGAAGAATAAAATAGTAACCTACCAGCACTATTGTGTATCTTTGCATTTCTAACCTAGAACAAAAAATGCAAAAATGAATACTCAATTCAACAAAGCCATACAGTTATTTGACGAAGCAAACTCAAAAGATCCTTTTGATGAATTAGTCGATGGGAAATCATTTCCAAAAGAGTTGCTTTACGCTCAAAGAATGAGTGATCAATTAAATCGTTTTACTTCTGACGCTTCTGAGTCTGTTCAACTTGCTGTTCGTTGTCAACATATTTGCCGATGGGAAATTCCGAGAGATTCATACGAAATGAATCGCACTGGCTACTTAAC
>JAGLDM010000209.1 GCA_023145595.1 Flavobacteriaceae bacterium
TTCACCTGTTGAGGTATTTATCCAATCTGTTGCTTTAATAGAATATTCCCAATTATCAAAATTATTGATAAACTTTAAAGGACTTTTGTTTTTTTGCTCTTTAGGTAAATTAAATCCAAACCTTTCAAATATTCTATATCCCTTCATTGCACTTAAAATATTATCTAAAGCATAAATGTAAATCATTGGCGCAATATTTCTTTGTGCTTTCTTTTTTAAATCAGGTTCAGTAAATATTTTGCTGCCATATTTTATTGTTTCGATGAGGTCTCTTTCGATACTTTCAACAGGTCTAATATGTTGTGCTTTGTGTGAACTATGTAGGGTTGTGGTTTTGTTCCATTGATGCATCCATTCTTTTTTAAGTAAATCAGCAATTTCTTTATTTGGGACAATTAAATGAAAATGTGGATTGTAGGTTTTTCTCATTGGATTGAAATTGCATTCTAAAGATTTGATTCCGATAAGTTTGATTCCTTTTCCTCTTTGATGTCTTTTATTACATCTGTTTTTTATTATTTTGAACGCTAAATTCATTCCGTATATCCAACGTTTCAAATTTTTTGCTTTTACAGATTTTACTGTCAATGTTACAAAATGAGCGTTTTTCCAATTTTTTAGAGCAGGGTAATACTTATTGATAATGTGTGCTTTCCGTATTGCTGAACATATTGTACAGTATCTGTTTTTACAATAATTTCCATAAAGTTTGTTTTCAGAACTTACAATCTTTGATTGACAATGATATGTATTCCAATAAGACTTAACTCTGTCCATATCACCTTTCTCTTTTGCAACATCAATAAGGTTAAGAACCATCTTTTGAGTAATCAATTTTCTTTTGGCTCTATTGATTAATGCAGGATTATCTATTAGTTCAGTTCCCTCTTTCTCCGCAAAAACCCTTATAATCTTTTGATTGTAAGGGTTTTGTTTTGAGGGTGAGTATTGAGGTAAGAACAATTATTCTGGATCCCATATTACTTAGCGAAAAAACTATCTTTCATATTTGAAAACAATACAGATAAAGATGTTGCAAGAGCCTAATTAGCAAAGAGGTATAATGATGTCGAAGCGTCAGGATATAAAGCCATTAATACAATCGACACTTTACGGGATAGTGTCAACTAAACATTTAAGACTCTCTAAACGTATGCTTGTTTTTAACTCATGGTTAATTGTAGCATAAGGAAAGTGTGCGTAAATCCTAATATTACTTTTCTCTTACTGATTTATTAGCATGACCAAAAATATACTTTGCAGAGAGTTGAAGGCGACTGTAGCTACCCGAGTCTCCATTCAGTATTTCTCTGTTTGCATGTGACAACTCTATACCAAATAGCACTTCTTTTACAGGGCGGTATTTTAAATTTACAGAAGAGCCAAAAGCAGTTTTATTTACTCCTGTATTACTGGTAGAATCGTGATTAGAAGTAATAGCAGATATATCTACACTAGAACTAAAGTATTTGGACCAATAATGATTAAAAGCAAAATACCCATTAAAGGTTTCAACATTTGCCAAATCATCTGTAGTAACAACACTAGACGCTACGAATCCAACGGCTACATACCTTCCTAAGCCAGAACCATAAGTAAGGACGGTTCTAAAGTCATCACCATTATTTCCAACTTTTAGTTTACCACCAGTGGTAATTCCATAGGCGAAATTAGTATGAGAAACATCATTTTGTTCAAATTCTAAGACTCTACCCACTGCAGCAATAGACCAAGAGCCCCATTTTCCTGAGAAATTTTTTCTTGCGGTAAAATCGGGAATAAATCCTGCCTCGCTGGAAATTACTCCAGCAGCATCAAATCGAGTTATAGTAGTTTCTTGATTTTCGATAGAAAATGCCCAAGAGCCAACTTTTAATCTTACTTGGGGTTGACGTATAAATACAAGACCTTCTGCAGCACCTAAAAAATCAAGGTCATCTGGCAATACTACAATCATGAAGTTGGACCAAGTTTGACCCAACAACAAATTTCCATATTCAAAATAAAAATGACGTAATCTTGGACTGAATGAATTACTAATTCTTTCGTTTCCTTGTGAACTTAACAAAAAATCCAATTCAATAAACGCCCTGGTTGGTTTTTTAAATTTATCGGTACTGACGTCAAAATTAAAGCGAGATTCTTTAACATGGAAATCGCCATCAATATTTTCATCTTCTATACCTACAGGAGTTTGACTTGGTACATGAAAATCCCTCAAAAGATTGGTAGCGGAAACATCACCATTGCGATAATGAGAATATAAATAATCGGCCTTTGCATAGCCTCCAAATTTAAACGTAGTTGTGACTTTTTTTATGGAATCATTTTCTTGAGAAAATGAAAATAAAAATGAAAATAAAAACGGGATAATAACTAGAAATCGTAACATGTTAGTCTTTAGGGGTTTTGTTTTGTTGATTGTTTAAAAATAGATGTTTTAATTCTTTTTTTGTTTTTGACCTCATCTATTATAGTTAATAAATCAAATCTATAAGTTTGAGGAGAGCAAATGTATGAAAATACCAAATGAAATATGTACTTTTGAATCGAAATTGATATTGTTTTAAATTGAACTACGAATTATTTATCGCAAAGCGACTCATTGCTTCAAAACAATATAAAAGCAGTATATCGTCGCCTATAATTAAAATTGCCATTCTTGCCATTGCTCTTGGTATTATCATTATGATGATTGCCATTGCAACAGGAGTTGGTCTGCAAGAAAAGATTAGAGAAAAGATTTCTGGCTTTAATGGTCATATTCAAATTACTAATTTTGATAATAACAATTCTGAAATATCCTTAGTTCCAATTTCTACGGAACAAGATTTTTATCCCGAATTTAATTTGGTTTCTGGAGTTGAAAGTATTCAGGTATTTGCAACAAAAGCAGGAATTATAAAAACAAAAACAGATTTTGAAGGTGTGGTTGTAAAAGGTGTAGGAGCCGATTATAATTGGAGTTTTATTGAAGATTATATTGTTAAAGGTACAGCGCCGAATTATACCGGTAAAGTGAGCACCGAAGTGATGCTTTCTGAACATATTGCGAATAGATTACAATTTAAAATAGGTGATGAATTCAATACTTTTTTTATAAAATCAAATCCTAATAAAGCGCCAAGTGTACGCGTGTTTAAATTGGTAGGTATCTTTAATTCGGGGATGAAAGACTTTGATGAGAGTGTGTTATTTGCAGATATTAGGCAAGTCCAACGTTTGAATAAATGGAAGTCTACGGAAGTTGGTGGATTCGAACTTTTTATAGATGATTTTGATAAAATTCAACAAAAGGGAAATGAAATCTATGCCGAAACTCCATCAGAATTAAATACAACTACAATCATTCAAAAATTTCCAAGTATTTTTGAATGGGTGAAATTATTCGATAATAATATTATGCTCATCATCATAATTATGGTGTTAGTAGCAGGAATAAATATGATAACAGCGTTATTGGTTTTAATTCTAGAACGGACACAAATGATCGGGATTTTAAAAGCACTTGGAAGTTCTAATTGGAGTATCCGGAAAGTGTTTTTATACAATGCATCGTATATTATTTTAAGAGGATTGTTTTGGGGGAATTTAATAGGATTGTCAATTTTATTAATTCAATATTATTTTGGAGTATTAACACTAGATCCGGAGACTTATTATGTGAAAGAAGCACCAGTTTATATAGACTTTGGCTATATTTTATTGCTAAATTTAGGAACACTTTTGTTGTGTCTAATTATGTTAATTCTTCCGTCGTATGTAATCACTAAAATCAGCCCGGTAAAAGCAATTAAGTTTGATTAGTTGTACGAAGTCATTTCGACGGTAGGAGAAATCGCATAGAGGTGGTATTCACAGCAAAGAGAGCGAACTTTAATTGTAAATTGATTCTGAGGATGCGATTTCTCCTTTGGTCGAAATGACAATGTTGATAAAATAAATATAGAGGCAGAATATTATAATTAATTTATGAGTCAAAATATTCAAGATAAAATAGAAAGTTTAAGAGTTGAATTGCGTCAACATAATTATAATTATTATGTGTTAGATGATGCAGTTATTTCTGATTACGACTTCGATATAAAACTTAAAGAACTTCAAAAGTTAGAAGAAGAAAACCCACAATTTTTTGATTCTAATTCTCCAAGCCAAAGAGTAGGGGGAGCCATTACTAAAAACTTTGAGACAGTAGTTCATAAAAACAGAATGTATTCTTTAGATAATTCATATTCAAAAGAAGATTTGTTGGATTGGGAAAAACGAATTCAGAAGAATACAGGTGTTGAGAATATTGAATATGCCTGTGAATTAAAGTATGATGGAGCATCCATTAACTTGTCTTATGAAAACGGAAAACTGGTAAGTGCGGTTACACGAGGTGATGGATTTCAAGGAGATGATGTTACTCAGAATATTAAAACAATCAATTCAATTCCGTTAGTATTACAAAATGATTTTATTGATTCGTTTGAAATAAGAGGTGAAATTATATTGCCTTTGGACGGATTTGAAAAAATGAATAAAGAGCGAGTGGAGGCAGGAGAGGATCCTTATAGGAATCCGAGAAATACCGCTAGTGGAAGCTTGAAATTACAAGATAGTGCTGAGGTTGCAAAGCGACCATTAGATTGTTTATTGTATCATGTGGTTGGAAACAAATTACCTTTTGAAACGCATTTTAAAACCTTGGAAAATTCACGAAAAGTGGGGTTTAAAGTTCCAGATGCTGTAAGAGTATGTAGGAATATAGATGAAGTTCTTGATTTTATAAATCATTGGGATACTGCGAGGCATCAATTGCCTTATGAAACTGATGGTATTGTTATAAAAGTGAATAATTTGCATTTGCAGGACGAACTTGGTTATACAGCAAAAGCACCACGTTGGGCGATAGCCTATAAGTTTAAAGCAGAGCAAGAAAGTACGTTGTTGCACGAAATCACTTATCAGGTGGGGAGGACAGGTGCTATTACTCCGGTGGCAAATCTAGAGCCAGTTCAATTAGCAGGAACCATTGTAAAGCGCGCTTCTTTGCACAATGCAGATCAGATTAAAAAGTTAGATATTCGTATAAACGATACGGTTTTTGTAGAAAAAGGAGGGGAGATTATTCCGAAAGTTGTAGGGGTTGATTTATCTAAAAGACCTGCTGATTCTACTCCAACAAAATATAGAACCCACTGTCCAGATTGCAATTCAGAATTGGTTCGAAAAGAAGGAGATGCTAAACATTATTGTCCGAATGAATTTGGTTGTCCGACTCAAATTACTGGGCGTATTCAACATTATATCAGTAGAAAAGCACTCGATATTGATGGGTTGGGTTCAGAAACCATCGAATTACTTTTTAAAGAGGGGCTCATTCAGAATTTTGCGGACTTGTATGATTTACGAAAAGAACAAATTATTCCGTTAGAACGTATGGCAGAGAAGTCCGCCGAGAATATGATTGCTGGAATTGAAAAGTCTAAAGAGATTCCGTTTGAAAAAGTGTTGTTCGGATTGGGAATTCGGTTTGTGGGTGAAACAGTAGCAAAGAAAATAGCAAAGCATTATAAATCGATGCGGCATTTAATGAACGCTTCTTTTGAAGATTTAGTTTTAGTTGATGAAATTGGAGAACGAATAGCACAAAGTGTGGTTGATTTTTCAAATGATTTGGAAAATATGCAATTGATTGATAGACTGTATCAATACGGGGTGCAATTAGAAGTTTCAAAAGAATCTTTAATCGGACAAACCGAAAAATTAAAAGGTCAAATCTTTGTGGTTTCAGGTATCTTTCATCAAATGACTAGAAGTCAATTAAAAAAATCTATTGAAGACAATGGGGGTAAGGTGTCGAGTTCAATTTCAAAAAAAACCTCTTATGTAATAGCTGGGGATAATATGGGTCCTAGTAAACGTGTAAAAGCAGAAGACTTGGGAGTGAAAATTATCTCAGAGGAGGATTATATTGACTTAATAAATTAGCGTCTTGTTGATGTTGGAGAATCTGCTTACCGCCTTTTAAGGTGTCACGCGCTTCTTTTACATTACTTCTTCAATGCTTAAAGTTCCTGTTCCTCTGCTAATAAAATTATCTTTTTTGAATCTAAACATGTTAGTGTTTAGATCATAATCATCGCTTACTTGCTGAATTTTAATAGTTCAATTATCACAACCTTAAATTCATTGTCATGCTTTGTTCTAGGATAATTAAAACGGAGTATTTATAGGCTTAATAAAAATATTATATCAAAGGTAGATATTTCAGATTACAGGAATCTATTGATTTAAAATCACAAATTCACACCGTCTATTTATACTGTAATCTTTTTCTGTACAGTTACCTTTTTTTGCACAGTTGTTTAAAGGTTGCGATTCACCATATCCTTTAGATAGCACTCTTAAATCTGAAATTCCATTTTCAATAAAATATTCTCGTACAGAATTTGCTCTTTTATGTGATAAATCCATGTTGTATTCGGCAGATCCTCTTGCATCTGTGTGAGCACCAATTTCGATAGACATATCAGGGTTTTTGTTCAGCGTACTTATTATTTCATCTAATTTTTCCGCAGTATCCTCACGAATATTCCATTTGGCAAAACCAAAATAGATTGAACTGGTTATAATTTGTAATTTACCTCTAGTTAATCTGTAAATATCATCATCTCCAACTCCTCCAGGTCTATTAGAAGAAAAGTAACCAAAGTCATTTTCTTCATCAATAACAAAAGCAAAATCATCTCTGCAACTATTTATAATATCACTTAAATTAATGGGAGTTTGGTAAGTACCGTCTACTTTATCACTCTTAAAAATATCTAAACCACCCATTCCAAAATGACCGTCAGAAGAAAAATATAAAATATTCTTACTGCTTATGTATGGAAATTGTTCTCTGTGCGGAGTGTTTATTTTTTCACCAACATTATTCGGAACTCCAAATGTCCCGTTTTTATTTATATCGACATAAAATATATCGAAAGACCCTACAGAACCTGGCATGTCTGATGAAAAATACAATTTAGTTTCATCAAAATTCAAAGCAGGATGCATCATTGAATATTTTCGGTTGTTAAAAGGCAATTCTACGACATTAGCCCAATCTCCATCAACTAAACTTGCTTTGTAAATATTTAAATGTAACACGTTGTTTTTATCCGTTCCTTTTTTTTTACCCAAATGTTGATTACTAGAAAAATATAAAGTTTGTCCGTCTTTGGTAATTATACCATTTGCCTCATGATTTTTTGTGTTAATAGTACTGTTTAGTTTAGTCGGGTCAACCAATTCGCCATCTTCATCTATAGTTGCTTCATACAAATTTAAAAAGGGCAGATTGTTCCATTTATATATGTGTATACCTTTTCTTGTAGACGCAAATAAGGCTTTATCTCCATGAATAGATACTCCAAAATCTGAGCCTTTTGTATTTATACTTAATGAATGTACGGTAAACGGTCGCCCTATGGAGGTGTTTAGGGTTTTAAAATATTTTTTTGTGTTCAAATTTTCTGAAGGAACAATATGTTCAATATCAATATCATTATAGATATTAAGCCACTTATCTGCTTCGTCAAAGTTATTGATTCCTTTTAAGGCATGGTAATATCTAAAAAGATAAATGGATTCAATGGTATTATCTTCGTAGTGCTTATCTATCAATGTTTTATACCAAATAGCAGCATTTTTCATATCTGATGTATAATAATAGCAATCTCCCAATTTTTCCAAAACTTCTTGTGATTTGTTTTCAGAATCTAAATATATTTTGGAAGCACTTGAAAAATGTTTTTTTTTAAATAATAAATCTGCGTTATCTATGTTCTGAGCAACTAAAATTTGAGTTGTCATTGCTAGAATAAAAAGTGTGCTTAGTATTTTTTTCATTGTAATAATCGTTAATTGTTAAAAGAATCTAGGGGATTTAGAAAACCCTTCATTTACTATGAGATTCAGATCGTATAAAAGAATAATTTCATGAGATCCTTTACTATAGGCGCCTAAATTAGATATGGTATGGTCGTAAGCATATCCAATTCTGAATTCTGGTGTAACCATAAAACTTGCAAGTCCAGAAATAGCATCCCCAAGACGGTATCCAATACCAAGTTCGAATCTTTTATTAAACAATACATTTGCTGTAAGGTCTAAAGACATTGGCGCCCCCTTAACTGCTTTGGTCATAAATGCAGGTTTGAATTTAAATTGTTCGTTAATATCAAAAACATAACCACCTGTTAAAAACCAATGAGCTTGTTCAACCCCTTTATATTGTCCGCTATCATCTGTAATATGTTTGGATGGGATGAAATTAGGGACAGATAAGCCCACATAATACTTGTTGGTGTTAAAATATACACCTGCTCCCATATTAAAATAAGTTTCTTTAATATTTTGAAAAGCATGTGCGAAGTCTAAATTGTTTTCTAAGTTGAATCCGGTAAAATCAACATCGAAAAAAGTAACCCCTGCTTTTAATCCGAAAGAAAGAATGCCTTTCTCTTCAAAATCTAGTTTGTAGGCAAAGTCTCCATATAGATTATTTTCTTTAACAACATCTCCTATATTGTCATTTACAAGAGATAATCCTGTTTCAATTTTGTTATTAATGGCGCTATGGAAGAAAATACTTGAGGTTTTTGGAGATCCATCAACACCAACCCCTTGAGATCTATGAATTCCCCCAATATTAATAACGCCTTCAGTACTGGTTGTATAGGCCGGATTGATTACACTCATATTATACATGTATTGCGTGTAATGTGGGTCTTGTTGTGACCAAAT
>JAGLDM010000021.1 GCA_023145595.1 Flavobacteriaceae bacterium
AATAATTATGACTTAATTATTCTTTTTCTAGTTAAAGGGTAACTTCTCCTCTAAGTGATTTATAGGCTTTGCAATTGTTTTTGGAGCTTTAAATCGATATCCAATATAAACTGAGAAGGCATTTTGCGAAGTGTTGAATTGAGTTTTGCTAGCATTATTTTTTTGCTTTTTAGTAGTTCTGCCGATAAATCCGCCTAAAAATAAATTGTTAGTGTTATAGCCAAAACCTACACTGGATTGTACTGTAAAAATAAAATCGATATAATTTGCAGTTGATGATTCTGTTGGGGTGTGTGATGTTATCTTATTAAAATCGGCACCAATCCCAGGAATTACAAACCCGTTTAAAAACCAATCTTTATAGATAAAGGTGTAGTGATACCCAGCGTTGATAGTTGTTATAAAGCCAAAGGTGTCATAATAGGAATTTCTATCAACAGGAATACCATCGAAGCCTATATATTGTTGGGTTCCAGAAATATCGTAGATAGAATAATGAATACTAGGTATAAAACTACCAGCACTTTTTATTTGTTTTTCTGTTTGTGAAATAGTCGCTCTTGCCGAATAATTATCATTGAGTTTAAATGAAGTGATGCCATTAAAGGTTTTTGTGGTGAGGTTGGGGAATTGAATATGAGGGGCCGAATCATCTACACTAGTAGGTTCGCTTGATTTACTAACGTAATACCCTTTAATTTGATTGTATTCAAATTGGTGCTGCCATCTATTAAATAATAATTTAAAATTTAGGCGAAATGATTTCGGTTTTCCTTTGTTTTCAATGCTTTCTTTAGAGCCTTTCGAACGAACTCCTAACCGTAAAGAAAGAAATTTATAACTAAAAACAAAAGCGTATTTGGTTCCTAAATTTGGTTCTATTTGAACATATTTATCAGTTTCTTTAAACGGAATATACAACTGAGGGACGCTATTGCTCATCTCTAATTTTACATTAAATCGGTTGGTGTAATCTTTTATAAAGCGATTTTTTTCCGAAACAAAAGTAGAATCTTTTGGGGAAATGAGTGTAGAGTCAGTTGCTGTTTTTAGAACACCTTCTGCTGTGTTTTTATCCGTGTCAAGTTGCTCTTGTGAGAATACAAGATTAGATAGTAACAAAATTATAATTAAATAGACACCTTTCATGTGTTTGTAATATTTGTTAATTAGGTCACATGTATTCATTAATAATCACCACCTTTAGGGTAGACGGTGATTATTAACTTTTGTAATGGTAAAAATAGTAATAAAAAAGTGTTTATGTTTAAATATAAAATACTTCAGTGGAATTACATCTGTAATTTCACTGAAGTAAATTGCATAATAAGAAACCTCTAAAGGGTTTTATAAAATTCGTAAGCATTCGTAAAACACCCCAAATGAGTGTTTAGTTTTCTTGAATCAAATTAAATGATTGTTTTGCAATTTCAATTTCTTCATTGGTAGGAATCACCAATATTTTTACGTTTGATTCCGAAGTTTGAATTTCTGTAAGTGTTTTAGCGCGAATATCATTCTTGATAGGATCGAGTTGAATTCCTAAAAAATCTAATTTATCACAGATCATTTTACGTAATAAACTAGAATTCTCTCCAATTCCAGCTGTAAATATAATAGCATCCAAACCGTTTAAGGCAGCACAATAAGAACCAATGTATTTTTTAATTCTGTATACAATAATTTCTAGGGCAAGCATGCATTCTTTATTTCCGTTTACTGCACAATCCTCAACCATTCTTGAATCACTATAGCCAGTTAAACCAAGCATTCCACTTTGTTTTAGTAGAATATCATTTACTTCCGAAGAGGTGTAACCAAGATTGTCAATTAAATGAAAGATTAATGAATGATCAATATCTCCGCTTCGAGTACCCATAACTAATCCGCTTGCAGGGCTAAATCCTAAGGAGTGATCGACACTTTTTCCATTATCTATGGCGGTGATGCTACAGCCGCCTCCTAAGTGAATAGAAATTATTTTAGAGTTCTTTTTGTTTAAAAACTCAATTGCTTTTTCAGATACATATTTGTGGCTTGTACCATGAAAACCATATAGTCTAATTTTATCTTCTTCCAAAAATTTATTCGGAATGGCATATTTATAGACCTTTTCTGGAATTGATTGATGAAAAGCAGTATCAAAAACAGCGATTTGATGTGCTTTTTTAAATAATTTTTCAGCCACAACAATACCCTCATAATTTGGTGGATTGTGTAAAGGGGCTAAAGAAAATAAATCTTTTATTTTCTCTTTAACCGTAGGTGTAATAAAAGAGGTGTCAGAAAATGCACATCCGCCGTGAACGACTCTATGACCAACGGCATTGATTTCATCAGTACTTTTAATGACTCCGTTTTTAGAATCAAGTAATAATTCTACAACTAAATCTAGCGCTACTTTATGATCTGGAATTTGCTTTTCATTACTCACTGAAAATCCATCGGATTTATAGTGAATTTCGGCGTTATCTAAGCCTATTTTTTCTACAATTCCAGAGCAAATAACGGTTTCTTCTGGCATGTTAAAAAGTTGATATTTTAACGATGAACTTCCTGAGTTTAATACTAATATTTTCATTAAATGTTTTGTGATTAAATGTCTTGTGATTGGATGGCAGTAATAATTATTGTGTTATATATATCTTCAATGGTACAACCTCTACTTAAATCATTTACAGGTTTATTTAAGCCCTGTAGCATAGGTCCAATGGCTAATGCTTTTGTTTCTTTTTGAACTGCTTTGTAGGTGTTATTCCCTGTGTTTAAATCTGGAAAAATTAAGACAGATGCTTGTCCGGCAATATCAGAATCTGGAAGTTTGCTTTTTCCAATTTTCATATCTACAGCAGCGTCATATTGGATAGGTCCTTCTATTTTAATATCTGGACGCTTCTGTTTTACAATTTTAGTTGCTTCGCGGACTTTATCTACATCTGCACCTTTTCCTGATGAACCAGAGGAGTACGAAAGCATTGCTATTTTTGGCTCTATTCCAAAGGCCTTACTCGATTCTGCAGATGTTATTGCAATCTCTGATAATTGTTCGGCATTTGGGTTCGGGTTGATAGCGCAATCACCAAAGATTGAGATTCTATCTTCTAAACACATAAAGAATATTGATGAGACTACAGATACGCCAGGTTTTGTTTTGATAAACTGCAATGCAGGTTTAATAGTGTGTTGCGTAGTATGAGCAGCTCCAGAAACCATTCCGTGTGCATCATTTTTATAAACCATCATCGTTCCAAAATAACTTACATCGTGCATCAAATCTTTGGCTGCCTGTTTCGAAAT
>JAGLDM010000210.1 GCA_023145595.1 Flavobacteriaceae bacterium
AGAGAATCACTATTTGGCCGTAGTGACTTCTTTGGAAGAAAAGGATCCCTTGCAAAGTGCCATTGACCTTGCAAAATCATATTTAAAAAAGGATTCCATATCAGTCATCATACAACACGAAGATTTATGGGTCGAATTCTGGAAAAAGAGTGGAGTTAAACTGTCTGACAAAGACCTTAATAAAAGTTGGTATCAAAACCTATATTTTAGTCGATGTGCTCAAAACCCAAATTCACAAGCGATCGGACTTTTTATAGGGCCACTTTTAAAGCCTCTTGACGGATGGCATGACAATTATACGATAAACTATAATTTTCAACAAACGTTTTGGAGTTTCTTAAACACCAATCATGTAGAATATATGGATCCCTATAACAAGGTAGTGTTGGATTATCTTCCTAGGGCAAAATGGTTTGCAAAAGAAACATATGATGTAGATGGAGCGTTTTATCCTCATAATATCTATCGTCACGAACCAGGCAATCCAGAAGAGAGTAAGTCTAACAATAATCGCATGTTTGCTGGAGGCCCATGGGCATATACGCTTGGGTTATCTAGTTTTTTAATGCATAATTTGTGGCTTTCCTATACGTATCACCCAGATATTGAAAAACTTAAAAAAGTATATCCAGCAATCAAAGAATTGACGAAATTTTATGTCAATTTTTCAGAGCAATGTAAAATAGATGCGGATGGGAAACTGCAATTGGGTCCAACCATATCTCCAGAACATATGCCTTTTGGGGTGTACAATTGTCCGTTTGATATTGCATTTATACAATTCTCTTTTCGTGGCTTTCTTGAGGCTTCCGAAAAATTAAATGTAGATAAAGATCTTGCTGTAAAAGTTAAAAAATATTTGGCTATGTTACCTGATTACCCTGTAGAAGAATCTACCGGTCTTTTGGTTGACAGAGAGAATGGATCTCCGTTAGAATACAATATCCCGGTACCAACGACTCCGATATTTCCTGCAGAACAGATCACCTTCTTTTCTACATCAGATGAAAAGGAATTGTTTGTAAAAACATTACAGAGTATAAAGACGAACGGTAATAATTCGACCATAATGTTAGCCGTAGCCAAGGCTCGGTTAAGTACTTCTGATGCCAAATCTTGGTTGAAAGAGCAAATAGGGTATCGTCAAAAACCGAATGGTAGTTTAAAATTATCAGAAAAAAATGCAGCCTTTAATGCATATGGACATTATACGGAAATGTTTTCGGTAGCAGGAGCCATTTCAGAACTACTTATGCAGAGTGTTGATAATGTGATTCGCATTTTTCCTGCTTGGCCATTAGAAGAGGATGCCGAATTTACTGAACTTAGAGCGCAAGGAGGATTTCTTATTTCAGCGAAATTAAAAAATAAAATCATCGAAAAATTCGAAGTATTCTCTGAATTTGGTGAGGACTTACATATATATGCACCTTGGGACAAGATGTATCTTAATGGGAAAGAATACCCAAAAGATAGTAAAGGTGTGATTCATATGAAAACAGAAAAAGGGAAGGCGTATGTTTTTTCTTCACAAAAGAATTAAGAACTATAAAAAAAATATTGACAATAAATTAAAT
>JAGLDM010000211.1 GCA_023145595.1 Flavobacteriaceae bacterium
ACTTTTTTATCAAACCATGCGAATGGTGTTGATATTCTTTTGAAAATAATTTCTTTGGTGATGAACATATAAACCTCATCAATATAAAATTTGTGAAATGCCCATTTGTATAAATTTCCGAAAGATGCAGCAACTTTATCTGGTAAACCTGAAGGTTTTTTATAGAAAATATATGCAATTATAATTCCGACCAATCCAACGGAAACAGCAATTGCCGCAAGTGGATAATTTAAATGTGCTTCGAACGATTGATGATCAGCAGTTACGTATTCACTAAAGTGAATATATCCTGTAGCGATACTCATAAAGGCTAAAATCATTAACGGAATGGTCATTGATTTTGGAGACTCATGAGGTAGGTGTTCATAGGTCTTGTCCTTCCCCCAGAAAATTCCGAAGTACAATCTAAACATATAAAAGGCTGTTAATCCTGCCACGAAAACACTGATAAAGTAAATAATTTTATTGTGTTCATAAGCAGCAACTAATATTTCGTCCTTACTAAAGAATCCTGCAAACCCTGGAACTCCAGAAATAGATAAAGCAGCAATTAAAAAGGTGATGTGTGTAATAGGCAAATACTTTCGCAGTCCGCCCATATCTTGTAAATAATTACTATGCACTGCATGAATAATAGAACCTGCGCCTAAGAATAATAAAGCTTTAAACATGGCATGCGTAAACAAGTGGAACATCGAAGCCATATATCCTAATCCGTCGTGACCTTCGTAACTAGACACTCCTAATGCCAACATCATATATCCAATTTGTGACATGGTTGAGAATGCCAATACTCGTTTTATATCCGTTTGAGTTAATGCAATAATTGCCGCAATTAATGCTGATATCGCTCCAACCCAAGCCACAATATTTAAGGCAAATCCATCTTCAACAAAAAAGTACATCGGAAACAATCGTGCGACTAAATACACTCCAGCAACTACCATTGTAGCCGCGTGAATTAATGCTGAAACTGGTGTTGGTCCTTCCATCGCATCTGGCAACCAAATATGTAACGGGAACATTGCCGATTTACCTGCACCTCCCATAAACATTAATATCAATGCCCAAGTAATTACCGATAATCCCATAAATGAAGTAGAAGCCCAATTTGTAATGGCTGCTCCTTCTAGGCTTGTCAACTCCATAAAATCAAAAGTCCCTACATAATATCCTATGATTAAGATTCCGATTAAGAATCCTAAATCAGCAAAACGCGTTACAATAAATGCTTTTTTTGCTGCTGCTACTGCAGATGGTTTTGTGTAATAATATCCTATTAATAAAAACGATGAAACTCCCACCAATTCCCAGAAAATATAAATCTGAAATAGATTTGTTGCCATTACCAATCCCAACATAGAAAAGGTAAATAGTGAAAGAAATGCAAAGAATTTTGTATAACCGGGGTCACCTTTCATATAACCTCTACTGTACAGATGTACCACAAATGAAATGGTTGTTACGACTATTAACATCATCACAGAAATCTGATCTATCAACACGCCCATATCAATAGAAAGGGTGTCTGTAAAACTCATCCATCTCCATTTCTGAACAAAAGTTTGATAAACTCCATCAACTTTACCAACTACAAAATAGTATTGATAAGCCGTGTAATATGACAAACTTAAGGATGTAAATAAACCCAATGAACCAATCACTCCAGAAACTGCTGGCTTAATTTTATTGTAATTAATTCCGAGGAGCAAAAATATTGCTAAGGGAATTAACGGGATGAGAATTGTATAAGTGAAATCCATAATTAATATTTCATTGTTTCTGTATCTTCTACCTCAACAGAGGCAACCAATTTATACAAGTTGATAATTATTGCGACTGCCAATGCTGTTTCTGCCGCTGCAATTGCGATGATGAAAATTGAAAAGAAAACACCTTGCAAATTTTCTGGAAACAAATACGTATTGATAACCACAAAATTTACGGCTGACGCGTTTAAGATCAATTCAATCGACAACAACATTGTTATTAAATTTTTACGAGTCAAAAAACCATACACCCCAATAAAAAAGATCACTGTGGTTATGGTTAAAATTTCGTATATGCTGACTCCTTGTATCATTCTGTTTTTATGTTTGATGAAATTCCTCGTCGAAAACTTTATTTTCTCTGTCGGAATGACATTTATTTTTCATTCAAATTTACCACACTCTTTTATGAGATTACTACACTCCATTTTATTCTGTTCGCAATGACATCGTAATTCATAATTCTTTTATTGTTCCAACTTCTTTCCTTTTGCAATTACAATTGCACCAATCATTACTGCTAGTAGCAATATACTTATCACCTCGAATGGTAAAATATAACCCCCATCATCAACACTCAACAAACCTCTTCCAATATCTTCCACTTCAATTGCTATTGAGTTTTCTGCGGGACTAAATTCATAGGTGAATATTGCATAGAGCGTTAAGACAATTCCGACGCCACTTAACACAGCCGCCATGATGCGTTGCTTTAAACTTGTTTCGTCTAATTTTAATTCGATGTGATGTACCAACATTACCGAAAATATAATCAGTACGACGACTCCACCTGCATACACCGCTAATTGCACCGCTGCTAAAAAGGAATAATCTACCATGAAATAAATTCCTGAAATCCCGATTAACACAAACAACAAATAAATTACTGAGCGTAACATTTTTCTGCTCGATACCGCTTTAATAGCGAAAAATATCATGATAAATGCGAGTATGTAAAATATGATTCTTTCCATAATTTATTATTGGATTCCTGCCCTCGCAGGAATGATACTTTTATTTGTTTTACAAAGCGCTGCTTTATATTTTTTCCAATTAGTCTTCTATTCCTGCTTTCACTTTTGATCCCGGTTGATTCAACACCTTTGTTAAAGCTGTTCTGTCATACACAGAGTTTTCATAATTCTGCGCCCAAACAATGGCGTCTGTAGGACACGCCTCCACACACAACCCACACATAGTACACATGGACAAATGGTAAATATGCTGATCAATTTTTTTCTTCTTTTTACCTGTTGTTTCGTCAATTGTTCTGTCCCAAATAATTTCTATTGATCCATTTGGACATGCAATTTCACATTTCTGACAACCAGTACACCGATGTTCATTTGCATCATCATGCGGCATCACTACTTCACCACGAAAACGATCAAACATTTTTAAGGTATCTCTATTATCTGGATATTGCTGTGTGAGCGATCCGCTTCTAGCACGAATAAAATATCCTCCCGTAACACTCATTCCTGTGAGTAGGGTTTTTATTCCGTTATATATATCTGAAAAATAACTCATCTTTTTTTATTTATCTTTTGGATTTTGCTATTTGAGGCTTTCTAAATAGTCCATCCCAACCATATCATTACTGCCATTATTACAATATTCACTAAATTTATTGGCAATAAATATTTCCATTCTAATGTTAATAATTGATCAACTCTCAACCTTGGGAATGTCCATCTAAACCACATCATCAACAAGATAATTCCCAATACTTTTATTAAAAACCAAATAAATTGAGGAAACCATGTGATCTCATCTGTAATTCCGAATGGCGATAACCACCCACCGAAAAACACCACAACTGCTATGGATGCAATAATGAACATATTAATAAATTCTGCTAAGAAAAAGTAAGCGAATTTCATTCCCGAATATTCGGTATGGAATCCTGCTCCTAATTCCGATTCGGCTTCTACCAAATCAAAAGGCGCTCTGTTCGTTTCTGCGGTTCCTGCAATCATAAAAATCATAA
>JAGLDM010000212.1 GCA_023145595.1 Flavobacteriaceae bacterium
ATGAGTTTGGTTTTGACTGGGGAAACACAACTGCAACTCTAAGATGGAATCATATTTTTAGTGATAAGTTATTTTCTAATGCTTCAGTAATATATAGCAACTATGATTATGATTTAGAGTTAAATTTATTCGAATTTGATTGGGTATCATCCATCAAAAACTATAATGCAAAATATGATTTTAATTATTATGCAAGCAATACCTTTAAATTAGATTTTGGAGTTAGTGCTATTTACTATCATTTTGATCCAGGAAAAATTAATCCAACAACAGAAACATCAGCAATTAATTATTTAGAATTAGACCAAAAGCTAGCATTTGAAAGTGGAATTTATATAAATGCCGAGCATAAACTAACAGATAACTTAACAACTTCGTACGGTTTACGCTTCAGTTCCTTCTGGCGTTTGGGTGGGCAACCAATAACAAATTATAAAAACAACCAACCTGTTGTTTATAATGAAGCATTAGGGATTTATCAAGCAGGTATCCCAACAGGTGATACAGAGCATCCTAAAGGAGAATCAATTGAAAGTTTTAACAATTTAGAGCCTAGAGTTGGTTTATCATATCAACTTAATTCTAACTCTTCTGTAAAAGTTGGGTATTCTAGAACAGCGCAATACATTCACCTACTTTCAAATACTGCTTCGGTCACTCCATTAGATGTTTGGACACCAAGTGGACCTTATATTAAACCACAACTTTCTAATCAGTATGCAGTTGGGTATTTTAAAAATATACTAGACAAGGCCTATTCTTTAGAGGTTGAAAGCTATTATAAAACTGCTAACAATAGAATAGATTATATAGACGGCTCTAATTTAATTGGGAACAATAATATTGAAACCGAAATTTTAAATGGAGAGTCTAGAGCGTATGGTTTAGAGTTGCTAATTAAAAAAAATAAAGGAAAGTTAACTGGTTGGTTTGCCTACACTTTGTCCAAAACAGAACAACAAACTTTAGGCGGTAGTGCTGGCGGCCCCGGTATTAATAATGGTAATTGGTACAACTCGGCTCACGACAGAACTCATGATTTATCTATCACAGGAAATTACCAACTAAATAAAAAATGGTCTTTTGGAGCAAATTTCATCTACCAAACGGGGCGTCCTGTTACATATCCTAATGGTCAATACCAGTATGAAGGTATTTCGATAGCAAGTTACTCTGATCGAAATTCTGAAAGGCTTACTGCGTACCATAGATTGGATCTAATGTCTACTTTTATTCCTAAAAAGAACGAGGGTAGGAGATGGCAAAGTGAATGGAAATTTGGAATTTACAACCTGTATAACAGAAAAAATGCCGCTGCTATATCCTTTGGTCAAAACAAAGAAACAGGATCCAATGAAGCTACCAGAACAGCAATATTTGGTATAATACCATCAATAACCTATAACTTTAAATTTTAAAGAAATGAAATATTTATATAAATACATCGTAATATTCGCACTCATAAACCTGTACGCTTGTACAGATGTGATTGACGTAGAAGTACCAGAAGCGCCACCGAGGCTTGTTATAGAAGCATCTCTAGATTGGGAAAAAGGAACTACTGGAAATGAACAAAGTATTAAATTAAGTTTATCTACTCCTTATTTTGATTCTGAAGATATAGTTTCAGCAAATGGAGCTTTAGTTACCGTTACGAATACTACAGTAAATGAATCGTTTACTTTTACCGATCAAGGAAATGGAAATTATACAACTACTTTATTCATTCCTAGATTAAATAATGAATATACATTGGAAGTGCAATATAATAATGAGTCTTATATAGCCCATGAAACATTAACTTCTATAGTTCCTTTAGATGCTATATATCAATCTACCGAAAAGGGGTTTGATACAGAAGCTTTAGAAGTAAATTTAGATTTTACAGATCCTCCTAATATTGAAAATTTTTATTTATTCAATTTTAAAAAACAAGGAGATTTACTTCCAGATTTATTTAATTTTTCTGACGATTTTGTTGATGGTAATGAAATATCTGTGTTCTATGAAAAATTAGAAGATGAAAAGATTAATCAAGTAGAGTTTGAGCCTGGAGATGTGGTTGAAATTTACTTTTACGGAATTTCTAAGCAGTATTTCAATTTTATGCAATTGCTCATCTCTCAAAGTATTCCTAGTGGGCCATTTAGCACAACTCCAGCAGCTTTAAGAGGGAACTGCACAAATCCTACGAACCCCAATAATTATGCCTTTGGATACTTTAGAGTAACTGAAGTGGTCGTAGATAGTTATACGTTTCAATAAATTTCAACTCTTACGGTTACGATGAGTATGCCCAAGTACAAAACTTAATTTAGGAATCTGATGTTCATAGGGTATTTACACATAGTATAAATTATAGGTGTCAAATGAGTTCTGAACTTGCTAGCCGTAATTTCCTTTAACATAATATCTAACGATATAAAACACTAGCGTGTTGTTATATCTGATATTATGCTAAATAGCCTGAAATACGGCTATACGGAATTACTGTGTATTTGTACTATAATTTATATTATGTTAAATAGAGTTTTTGAGTATTCAAAAGAACCCCACTAATCCGAGTATTATCTCAAAACAAAAAAATAGATTTGAATATAGAAACTACCGCACCAATTTACGCAATGCAACCCATTGCTTTAAAGTATCTCTTGATTCTGCAGCAGGATATCCAAGCATTGTTTTACCGGCAGCAACATCACCAACAACACCAGATCCTGCGCCAATAGTTGCACCAGAATGTATGGTTGTATGATCTTTAATAGATGCACTTCCTCCAATTATAACTCCGTCGCCAAGTGTTACAGAACCCGCCAAACCACTAGAACCCGCCATAATACAGAAACGTCCTAATATACAATTATGTGCAATTTGTACGAGATTATCAATTTTACAACCATCACCTAAAATCGTAGAACTAAATTTACCACGATCAACACATGAATTTGCACCGATTTCAACATAGTTTCCGATGATTACATTTCCGATATGTGGAATTTTCACCAATCCTCTGCCATCATCGCTCGGTCTATAACCAAATCCATCAGCACCAATACTCACATTATTATGAAAAATACAGTGACTTCCGATAATTGAGCGTTCTCTAATAATAGTACCAGACCAAACAACCGTAGAATCTCCAATTTTGGTATCATCAAAAATAGTTACATTCGGATAAAGAATTACATTATTTTCCAATTGTACATCTTTTCCAACATAGCACCCCGCTCCTATTTTACAACCTTCTCCTATTTGAGCAGATTCATGAATAACCGCCGTTGGATGAATATCGGTGTCAAAATGTGGTGGTTCTGGAGCAAATGCTTCTAGTAAAGTTGCCATCGCTAAATCAGCATTTTTAACTTTAATTAATACACGATTTTCTCCTGGCTCTAAATCAATTCCTTTATTAATAATTGCAACAGAAGCATTGGAATCAATCCATTTATTTGCATATTTTCGATTTCCAATAAAAGTTAGATCAGATGTTTTTGCACTATCAATTTGGGCTAATCCAGTGATTAGATATGTAGTTTTACCCACAATATCACCTTTTAATAATTTATTAATAGCCTCAGCAGTATATGTTTTCATTTGAAAATAGAATAGTTAAATTGAAATTTCAATATAGGGTAAAATAGCACAAATAAAACTTTAACTAATAATAGTTTTACAGAAAGAATGATAATCTCTGTTTGTGTTAAAAGTATTTACGAAACTCCCCTTAAAAAAATCATATACTATTCACAAAATTCTTACTTTGTGCTATCTAAAAATTGAATATAGTATATGAAAGTCTGTATTGCCGAAAAACCAAGCGTTGCCCGAGAAATTGCACAAGTATTGGGTGCAACAACCAAAAGAGATGGTTATTTTGAAGGCAATGATTATGCGGTTACTTATACTTTCGGTCATTTATGTACACTCTTTGAACCCAATGATTATAAGCCTCATTGGAAAAGTTGGGATTTGAATAATCTCCCCATGCTTCCTGAAAAATTTCAAACAAAAGTTTCGAACAATCAAGGGATTCAGAAGCAATTCAATATTGTAAAATCATTGTTTGACAAGGCAAGTTTGGTTATAAACTGTGGGGATGCTGGTCAAGAAGGAGAATTAATTCAGCGATGGGTTATTAATCAAGCCAATTATAAAGGTGAAGTGCAACGTTTATGGATTTCATCACTTACAACTGAAGCCATTAAAGAGGGATTTAAAAATCTAAAACCTTCAAAAAATTACGACAATCTATATTATGCTGGTTTTTCACGTGCTATTGGCGATTGGCTATTAGGAATGAATGCAACACGTTTATACACCGTAAAACATGGTGGATATAAACAAATGCTATCCGTAGGTAGGGTTCAAACTCCATCTTTGGCGATGGTCGTCAACAGATTTAAGGAAATTGAAAACTTTAAACCACAACCCTATTGGGAATTGCAAACCACCTACAGAGATACGTTGTTCAGTTATGAAGAAGGTAGATTTTTAAAGGTGGAAGAAGGTCAAATATTGGCTGATAAAGTACAAGAAAGTGAGTTTGAAATAGTTTCAATCACTAAAAAGAAAGGGAAAGAATACGCTCCTAAGTTATTTGATTTAACAGGGTTACAAGTATATTGCAACACCAAATTCGGATTTTCTGCGGATGACACTCTAAAGATTGTTCAGAAGTTATACGAACAAAAAGCAGTGACGTACCCTAGAGTCGATACCACATTTTTACCAAATGATGTGTATCCTAAAATAGCCGGGATTCTACAAAAACTAACCAGATATCAGAAATTAACACAGCCTTTACTTGGCAAAAAAATAAAGAAATCATCCAAAGTCTTTAATGATAAAAAGGTAACCGATCACCATGCTATTATTCCGACCGGAATTGAAATTAATTTGCAATACAATCAGCAACAAGTGTATGACATCATTACAAAACGGTTTATTGCGGTTTTTTATGATGATTGTATTGTGGCAAATACATCTGTTATAGGGAAAGCGGCCGATGTATCTTTTAAAACATCGGGGAAAGAAATATTAGAAATGGGTTGGAAGGTTGTATTTGCTTCGACTCCGCTTAGCAACCAGATAAAAAACACAGGAATGCTTCCTAGTTTTGTAAAAGGAGAAAAGGGAGTACACCTTCCCTCCTTCTTAGAAAAGCAAACCAAAGCGCCCAATCAATTTACAGAAGCGACTTTGCTACGAGCCATGGAAACAGCAGGTAAACAGGTAGATGACGAAGAAATGCGTGAATTGATGAAAGACAATGGAATTGGTCGACCATCTACAAGAGCAAATATTATCGAAACACTTTTTCGAAGAAAATATATCATCAGAAAGAAAAAACAGTTGATTCCTACTTCTACCGGAATTAAATTGATTGATACCATTAAAAATGAACTATTAAAATCGGCTGAACTCACAGGATCTTGGGAAAAGAGATTGAAAGAGATTGAAAAAGGCGAATTTAATGCAGGAACGTTTATCAAGAATATGAAAAAAATGGTAGATGATTTGGTGTATGAGGTTCGGAGTGAAAAAGTAAAAGCAAATATCTCTCATCATACCGCGGTAAAAACGGTTACAAAAAAGGCTAAGAAAATTGTTAAAGGAATTACCGCTGAGAAGTGCCCTAAATGCAACGAAGGAACGTTAATAAAGGGTTCTAAGGCGTTTGGCTGCTCAAACTATAAGAATGGCTGTTCTTTTACATTGCCTTTTAAACACGAAGGAAAAAAAATATCTGAAAAACAATTTATTCGACTATTACAAAAAGGATGTACCGTAAATCTAAAAGGGTTTAAAACCGCATCGGGTCCTGTTGAAGGCTTATTGCGATTTAATGAGCAGTTTCAATTGGTTTTAGAGCCAAAAACTATCATAAAAAATGACGTTCTTATTTGTCCGAAATGCAAAAAAGGAACTGTTATAAAAGGAAATTCTGCCTTTGGATGTAGCGAATTTAAATCAGGTTGTAACTATAAAGTATCGTTCGAATTGGTGCGTTCCAAAACAAAAGGGAAACAGGCAACCAAAGAATTAGTTCAACAGATTTTAAAAGAAAACTGGGAGTAATATTTGAAAATAACCGAATAATAACTATTGAATAATCAATTCACATAAGCCACCTTAATTATTTGTCATTAAGACTCTTACTTTTGAATCTAGCCAAAATATTTAGTTTTTTCGTACTATTTATAAAATAGACACCCGTTAATAACACAACAGCCGCTAATACACTTTGCGAGGTGATTTCTTCCTTTAAAAAATACCATCCTAAAAGCAACGCAATAATCGGATTTACATACGTGGCTGTCGCTACTTTTTCTGGCGAAACGACTTTGAGTAAATAATTGAACGAAGTAAAAGCAACGACACTTCCGAATATAATAAGTGCGAGCATAGACAATTGTACGGATCCACTCCATTCTAACGGACTTATCCATTGCTCACCAAAAAGCATACTTTCAAAAAACAATAGTATTCCGCCAAAAAACATTTGATAGCCAGTGTTCACAAAATAATTGGATGGTAGATCGGCTTTCGCTACAAAAAGGCTCGCATAAGACCAACTAAGCATACACGCAAATATTAATATGACACTTAGCAAACTTCCTTCTTGTACTAATAATTGATCTTGACTCACCAAAAGATAAATACCTACAATGCCAAAAGCCACGCCAACCCAAGACATCGGCTGAATTTTCTTTTTTTGTAACACACGCATCATGATAAGAACCACTAAGGGCTGTGCAGAAATTTCTAGTGCAGCAAAACCGCTATCAACATGATTTAGCGCCCAAACCACTCCTCCGTTTCCAAAGGCTAAAAATAGAAATCCAGCGATAACACTGTTCTTAAGTTGGGCTTTGGTTACAGAAAGTGAAAGTCCGAGTATTTTTGCAATGATGAAAATAAGAATACTTGCAATAAAAAAGCGAATGGAAGCCGACATAAATGCAGGGATTTCAGAAACTACAATTTTATTAAACATATAGGTAGAACCCCAAATCACATAAATTGCAAAAAAGGCAAGAACAATAAGAAATTTATTCTGATTTTTTGACATTTTAATGATTTATAAAAAGGCAACAAAGTCAAGACTACCAACAGATACTATGACTTTTAAAAGAAATATTAGAAACGAACTGCAATATAAAAAGACAGTCCCTTTTAAAAAACACTTAACTATTCTTCTGGTGGGAATCCGTGAATCTCTTCAAATTGTGTGTCAAAGTTATCACGTAAATAGGCTCTTAATTTTTTGCGGTAATCTTCACTTAACCAATCCACAAAATTATGTGTACTTCTACAAATACACTTGGTGTATCTCATAATTCGGTAATCAATGTCATCACCTAAAGACTTTGCCAATTCATAAGCATCATACACGTCTTCACTATTCTCAATACAAATCGTAGCATGTTGCTCAATAGAACGACTCAATACAACTTTAGAAGACTCCCCTATTTTTACAGAATCGAGGTATGTTTTTTTGATATCAAAATACACTTCTTCTGATTTTTCGAATTTTTTTCGTAAATCAGTTGGCATTTCATATCTGAAATTGCTTTCAATTTCTTCATCATCTAGTATTTTATCTAAATAATAACTTGGTGAAGAGAATATTTTTTGCCAGTCTAAATCTGATCCCCAAGGACCAAAGCGATGAAAATTGTTACCTAAATCGATGACAGAAAACTTTGGTTTCTCTTTCAAAATACGAGATCCCCTACCAATCATTTGATAATATAAAGTCAAAGATTTTGTAGCTCTATTTAAAATAATAGCATCAACGGTTGGCTCATCAAAACCAGTAGTTAATATACTTACAGATGTCAAAATTGCATTTGGTGTCTTTTTAAACCATTGTAAAATTAATTTACGCTGACTTTTAGTACACGTGTTATCTAGGTGAGCGACAGGATACCCTGCTGCTTTAAACGCTTCATAAACATGAATTGACGTATTAATTCCGTTATTAAAAATAAGTACTTTTTTACCTTTTGCTCGCTCTTCATAGGACTGCACCAATTTGGATAACATATCGTTATTGGTATATAAATCTTCGGAAGACTTTACGGTATAATCACCATTTGCACCAATTTCTAAAGAAGTTAGCCCAACATTGTATGAAAAAGTTTCTGGCACTGCTAAAAACCGATTTTCTATCAAGTGGGCAATTGTCTCACCAACAATCAATTCGTTATAATTATCTTTCATCGGTAAATTGATGTTAGAACTCAATGGAGTTGCAGTTACTCCAAGTATAAACGATTTCTCAAAGAATTTAAATAATTTGGTAAACGAGTTATAATGTGCCTCATCAATAATCACCAAACCAATATCAGAAATATCTAGTTTACCATCAGTCAGCCTGTTGTTCAGCGTTTCAACCATCGCAACAAAACAACTGTAATCATCTTGATCTTCTAGGCTTGCTTTACTGTCAATTACCTTATTCACCACACCAAACTCGGTCAACATGCTAGATGTCTGTTTACTCAACTCTATTCTATGCGTTAAAACCAGCACCCTTTTCTTGTGATGCTTTAGATATTGTCTTACAATTTCCGAGAAAATTACAGTTTTCCCACCACCGGTTGGCAGTTGATACAACAAATGATAGTCATCAGCCTCTTCTTCAAAACACTTAAATATTTTGTTGATGGCTCCTTTTTGATAACTGTATAAGCCTTTGCTTTGTTTTCTTTCTTCAATCGTTGGGGTTCCTACTTCTGACATTTCAAGATATTTTTTACCTTTGCAAAGGTACGTCCTTTTATTAAGGTTTAAATAACTTATTTTTTAATTTTAAATAACAAACGATATGTTATTCACTGTTTTTGGACATTAATTGTGTAGTATTATGAAAGAACACCGACATTTTATCATCTGTAAACCTGACGGATACCTTAGTCAGTTTGTGAATAACCAAACCAAACGGAGCAATAAAAAGTTGTTAGGAGAATTTTATGATTTTCCTGAAGAAACAATGGCAATTGGGAGATTAGACGAAACCTCCGAAGGATTACTTTTATTAACTACTGATGGAAAAGTGAGCGAACACATTAGAAGTAAAAAGGTAGAAAAAGAATATTTAGCACAGGTTGATGGTTTAATTACGTCAGAAGCCATAGAAATGCTCAAAAATGGCGTAGAAATTGGTTTTGAAGGGACAACCTACATCACCAAAAATTGCAAAGCACATAAAGTCACAGATTTTCCTCATTTACCTAAAAGAAGAAAAAAGATTCGTGATGATCGCCATGGGCCTACCAGTTGGGTTTCTGTTACGCTACGTGAAGGAAAGTTTCGACAAGTTCGAAAAATGACCGCTGCGGTCGGTTTTCCTACTTTACGCTTAATTCGTATCCGAATTGGAGATATTCATTTAAATAATTTAGAGGCTGGAGACGTTATTGAAGTCGATCATAATTTTAGAAGTCGTACTTCTTAAATTTTAAACAAAACAGAATTATCTCAGTGCTTTACGAGTCCCTCATTAGAATTTTATTACCAAACCTACACTCCTGTTTCTAGAATCAATGGTCTGGCATGTCCTCTTATATGCAATATTGCAAATTTGAATTATTTGGGATTATTTGATGTCTTATTTTCAAGAACAGAAAGCAATACATATAAAATAACGATTAGCGGAATTGCAACAAACTTTAAAAAAAGTAAGGCAATAACCGAAATGGTTAGAAACAAATATTTTATCTTATTATTTTTGAATGTATAATCTTTAAACTTTAAGGAAAATAACGGAATATCCGCATTCATCATATAACTTCCAAAAATTGTTATTCCGATCAGAAACCAGGTGTTATTTATAATTTCGAAAGCAATATTAGAAGAACTATAGGCTAAAATAAGCGGAAACGAAAGAATTAACAAAGCATTTGCCGGCGTGGGAATTCCGATAAAAGAGGATGTTTGACGTGTGTCAATATTGAAATTTGCCAATCTATAGGCTGAAGCCAACGTAACCACAAACCCAATAAAAGGAAGATATGAATAACCTTCCTCACAAAGAACATTCGGCATTAGATTTGAATTCTGCGAGTGTCCTAAAGAGTTTTTTATTAATTGAAACATAACAATACCCGGAACTAATCCACTAGTTATCACGTCTGCTAGCGAGTCTAACTGTTTTCCTAATTCACCTTGAACTTTTAATAATCGTGCTGCAAACCCATCAAAGAAATCAAAGAAAATTCCTAAAATAACGAAGAATCCAGCCTCAATCAATCGCCCTTCAACCGCTAAAACGGCAGCAATGCAACCCGATAATAAATTTAATAAAGTAATGAGGTTTGGAATGTGTTTTTGCATGTATTAAATTTTAAGTAAATATATGTATTTTTGGATAAAGAGAAACGTTTAAAGTTAGCCTAAATAATGCCTATTATAGAATCTAGTTACCAACCCAAATTTCCATTTTCAAACACACATTTCAACACCACTTTTAGGAACTTTTTCACTCATAAAAAGGTTGTTTTTAATAGAAAGAGGTTGGAATTAAGTGATGGTGATTTCATAGACTTGGACTTTTTAACTTCCAACTCTAAGACTGTGGTTATTTGTTTTCATGGGCTGGAAGGGAGTTCACAGTCCAAATACACAATAGCAGTAGCAGCATACCTTCAATCGAAAAAAACCGATGTGATTGCTGTGAATCTACGAGGCTGTAGCGGCGAACCCAATCGGATTTACGGATCTTATCATAGTGGGAAAACAGATGATCTTAATACAATTATCAATCACGTCAGCACTAATTACGATTATCAAAACATTATTTTATTGGGCTATAGTTTGGGTGGTAATATTACTTTAAAATATTTAGGCGAGCAAGGATTAAAATTAAACTCGAAGGTAATTTGTGCTGTAACAGTCTCCGTTCCTTGTGATTTAGCAGGCTCTTCTCGTGCGTTGTCTCAACCTTCAAATAAATTATATTTAAAGAGATTTGTAAAACGATTAAAGAAAAAAATGTTTCAAAAAAACAGTGCTTTTCCTAATTCAGATTTAGATTCCAAAAAGATAGAAAGCGTACATAATCTTTACGATATAGATACGCTATATACTGCTCCTTCACATGGTTTTAAAAGCGCAGAAGACTATTGGGAAAAGGCAAGCAGTAAACCTTTTCTGCATAATATTCAAATCCCTACTTTACTTGTAAGTGCCTTGGATGACACTTTTTTATCAGAAGAATGTTATCCTTTTGAAGCAGCAAAAAACAATTCAAAATTATTTTTTGAATGTCCTAAATTTGGAGGACATGTTGGGTTTAACTCTAAATTGTTTGGCAGTCATGGGCATTGGCTTGAGAAACGAATATTTGAGTTTATAATATTTTTCTTAAAATAAGGTTATTTACATATAGAATTTAGATATTTGTAAACATCAAATAAAAACCATTTGAAAAACCACATAGCCCTTATACTTTTACTAACAGCCACACTTGGTTACGGACAGACCTTTAGAAAGTATTCTAATGAGTTTTTAAACATAGGTGTAGATGCACAAGCATTTGGTATGGGGAAGTCGATGGTAGCAACTACAGGCGATGTAAACTCTGCTTATTGGAACCCTGCTGGATTGGTACACGTTAAAGATTATCAAGGCTCACTAATGCATGCTGAATATTTTGCAGGAATTGCCAAATACGATTATGTGGCTTTTGCCATGCCTGTGGATGATAAAAGTGCGGTGGCATTTTCGCTAATTCGATTTGGGGTTGATGATATATTAGATACTACTGAGTTAATTGATAGTCAAGGTAATATTGATTACAATCGGGTTGATTTATTCTCTGCCGCAGATTATGCTTTTAATATTGCCTATGCTCGATTATTACCAATAGAAAACTTAAATATTGGATTTAACGGAAAAATTGTACGCAGAAATATTGGTGATTTTGCATCTTCGTGGGGGTTTGGTCTCGATGCTTCGTTACAGTATAAAAGTAATAATTGGATGTTTGGTTTAATGCTAAGAGATATTACAACCACATTTAATGTCTGGAATATCAATGAAGATGAATTTGAAAAAATACAAACGGCAATTCCTGGGGAAAATCAGGAGTTACCAGAAACTACAGAATTGACTTTACCAAAGGCTCAAATGGGTGTGGCGCGTAAGTTCGAATTAAATCGCAATTTTGGTCTCCTTACCGAATTTGATTTAAATATGAGATTTACTAAAACCAACGATATTATTTCCTCAGATTTTGTTAGTATAGATCCAGGGGTTGGGTTTCAATTTGATTATATAAATACCGTATTTTTACGTGCAGGTGTTGGAAATTTACAAACTACACTTGAGTTTGATGATAGCACTTCTACTTCTTTTCAGCCAAATTTAGGACTCGGGTTCCGATATAAAGGAATATATATAGACTATGCCTTAACAAATATTGGAAGTGTGGGAAATGCTCTATATAGCAATGTGTTTTCTTTAAAAGTAGATTTCGAATACTTTAAATGATTATGAAATATCCTCTATTTTATTTACTTTTTTTACTTTCGATTAATTTCACAGCACAAAACCCAAGTTCTCCTATTGCACATCATACGTTAAAACTGAGTCCGAGTGCAGAAATAAGTGTGATAACCTGTGGGCCTGGCGCTGAATTATATACCGCTTTTGGACATTCGGCATTTAGAGTACAAGACACTCAGTTAGGAATTGACCGCATTTACAATTACGGAACTTTTGATTTTAATCAACCTAATTTTTACGGAAACTTTGTAAAAGGTAATACGCTATATTTTTTAGGTAGAGCAGATACCAATCGCTTTTTAAGAAGTTATCAATATGAAAAACGTTGGGTAAAAGGGCAAGTTTTAGATTTAAAAACGGCCGATGTTCAGAAAGTATTTGATTTTTTAGAAAATAATGCATTACCTCAGAACAGAGACTATTTATACAATTACTTTTTTGATAATTGCTCTACAAAATTGGTAGATGTTATTGAAATTTTACTTGGAGATAAACTTATAAACCCCATTATTTTTACGGATGATAATTTGACGCACAGAGATTTAATGCAATTGTATTTGGGGAACAATCCTTGGGGTGATTTCGGAATTGATTTAGGTTTGGGTTCTCCCATTGACAGAAAGGCAACTCCAAAAGAATATTTATTCCTACCCGAAAATGTATTCACCTATTTTGAGCATTTAAGAATACGAAATTCTTCGGGTGAAACAACACCAATTGTTAAGAGAACGGAAGAAATATTGCGTGATGTAAAACCCGCTGCCAAAAAAACTGTTTTTACTCCGTTTATTTTGTTTTCTATCATCGGATTATTTCTTTTTTTTAAAACAAAGAAGGACTTAAAAAGAGAGAATCGAAGTCGTTGGGTTGATTTTATATTATTCTTTTCAACGGGGCTTATCGGAGTTTTATTGACATTTATTTGGTTTGGAACCAATCATATTTCATCTGCAAATAATTTTAATGTGTTCTGGGCATTTGCACCCAATCTAATTGTGAGTTTTATACTGCTAAAGAAAGAATTGCCAAAGTGGATTCATAAATACTCCTTATTTCTTTTAATACTACTCGGATTAGTGGTGGTCTTGTGGGTTTTGAGAATACAGGTATATTCAAATGGAGTCCTTCCTATTTTATTATTCTTAGGATACCGGTATTATTTTTTGTGGAAGTTTGTAAAAACCAATGCAACAAATCCACAGTTCAACAAATAAACAGTTCAACAATTTCACAATTAAACAATTTACAAAAACCTATTGCCCTCTAAAAAACAATACGGTAGACATTGTTTTCATAATTATTTTAAAATCCATAAAAGCGCTTCGCTCTTTAATATAATACAAATCGTAGCGTAATTTAATCTCTTGATCTTCTACAGTACTCGCATAGGGATGGTGTACTTGAGCCCAACCTGTCAACCCCGGCTTTATTACATGTCGGATGGAATAAAACGGATACTGTTCTGCTAAGTTTTTAACGAATTCAGGTCGCTCGGGTCTAGGACCGATCAAGGCCATTTCGCCTTTAAGTATGTTTATAAACTGAGGGACTTCATCTAAGCGTGTCATGCGTAAAAACTTACCAAACTTCGTAATTCTATAATCATTTTTTTGAGCCCATTCCGCACCATTTTTTTCTGCATTAGTTATCATGGTACGTAATTTAAGAATCTTAAACAACTCCCCTTTCTTACCCACTCTATTTTGAGAATATAAGACCTCACCCCTATTTCCAATAATATTACCAACCAATATAAGCGGCGAAATTAAGACAAACAACAACAACCCAATTAGTGAAAAAATGATATCAAAAAAGCGATTAAATATTAAATAAAAGCGATTTTGATGATTTTTACTAAAAGTTAATACATCATAAAACGCGTCATTAAATTCCATTTCAGGAATTAAAGAAGCTTCACGTTCTTTAAATTTACGATCACTAATTATGGAGGCTCCTTCTTTAAACAATTGAACTAATTGTTTGTGAATATTATTGTATTGCGTTATGTCATATTTAGAAACAATAATTTCTGAAATAGAATGACGTTTCATTACGTCAGAAATATTAGCATCCTTTAAATCATAATTCATCAGTTCATCATCGTTATTATGAACTACGGATGAAATACAAGCCAAAATTTGATTTGTAGGAGCCTTAGTTTTAATGAAATTCTTTAAAGACTCATTTTCTTTTTCACCTCCTATTAGCATTATGGAACTAAAATATTTAGGAGAAAACACAAATGCTATATAGATTATACGCCAAATTAGAAGAGGTAAAACTATTGCTAAAAATAGATAAATAATTTGCAAACGATTCGCAGGTAATTCTGGTGCTACAAATGGAGTGAAAATATATAGAACTGTAATGAAAAAAGCCGTTCCGATTACACTTTTAATCATTGTGAAATAATCATTAGATTTTTTCAAACTATACATCTCTAAAATTTGAGAAAAGAATACTAAATAGATTACTAAAGTCACAAACCAAGTCATAATAGAATCACTTGATAAATCGAAATAATAAAAACCACTAAAACTTGCTCCAAAAACAACTCCTAGTATCACAAAAAGGATATCAAAGGAGCGTAAAAAAAATTTACGTTCAGATATAGAAAAACGGCTCGCAGAAGACATTAGAGTAATTTTAAATATTGGTTACTTAAGACTTCAAAATTATGATTTTTTTTGACATAGTCATAACCTAATTCTCCCATTTTATTTAAATCTTCAGTTGATAGTCTATAGAGTTTTTCGATTCCCTCTTTAATTGCGAGTGAATTTTCGGCTTTTACCGTAATTCCACAACCGGATAATTCCACAGGATCTTTGATCAAATTAGAGGAAACCAAAACGGGTTTCTTGGCTAACATGTAATCAAAATATTTATTTGAGGAAACCCCATAATCAAATAAAGGAGTATTATTTCTGCCTATAAAACACACGTTAAAAGTGGACAGAATTCCTTGCACTTGATTTTTAGTCACCTTAGATATAAAAGTAATATTAGATTGATTTA
>JAGLDM010000213.1 GCA_023145595.1 Flavobacteriaceae bacterium
GAGTTATCTTTTCTAATAGAAAAGTTTCAAAGTCGGGGTGGCAGGATTCGAACCTGCGCCCTCCTCGTCCCAAACGAGGCGCGATAACCGGGCTACGCTACACCCCGAAATAAATTAGAAATCATACAATTTCTATTATTTCAACCCGTCAAAATACATTAAAATTAGAATAACAATAATGCTTTTTGAAAAATAAATGCGGAGAGGAAGGGATTCGAACCCCCGGTACCCGTAAAGGTACAACTCCTTAGCAGGGAGCCCCGATCGACCACTCTGGCACCTCTCCTTTATTTTTTATTGCAATGAACTTATTTTTTCGAGTGCAAATGTAATGTTATACTTACAATGTCACAACCTTTTTTAAATTAAATTAGAGTAAAATATCTATTATTCTGGATACTCAATCCGTACATGATAAATATTTTTCACTTTTGTCTTTAAGACCTTTTTAACTAACTCAATATCTCTGAATGTAATATCTGAATTATTAAACTGACCCTCATCCATTTGCTTTGAAATAATTTTTTCAATTAAACCATCTATTGCTTGTGCAGTTGGTTCTTTTAAACTTTTTGAAGCTGCCTCGGTTGCATCACACATCATTAATATAGCGGTCTCTTTTGAAAACGGAATTGGACCTGGATACCGAAAAAATGCTTCATTGATTCCATTTGGGTTTGCTTTCAATTCTTCTTTGTAAAAATAATAAACCAAACTAGTACCATGATGCGTTCTAATAAAGTCTATAATACGATCTGGCAAACCATGTTTCTTTGCCAATTCAATACCTTCAATCACGTGATTAATAATCATATTCGCACTATCAACCGGAGTTAAATCGGAATGTGGGTTTACATTTGTAGATTGATTTTCTGTAAAATACATCGGATTATTTATCTTTCCTATATCATGATATAATGCTCCCGATCTTACCAACATAGAATTTGCTCCAATCTCGTTAGCAGCAGCCTCTGCCAAATTCCCTACCTGCATAGAATGTTGAAATGTTCCTGGAGCTTTTTCTGCCAATAATCTTAATAACTTAGAATTCGTATTTGAAAGTTCTAACAATGAAACATCCGAAACCAGCCCAAAAAGTTTTTCATAAACAAAAATTAAAATTGTTGCCAAAAATGCCAATACCCCACTAAATGCAAAAAGACCAAAATAGAACCAGTTTAAGCTTTCAAGATTACCCCCTTGAATTAACGTAAAAGCCACATAAGAAACCATGTAAACTAGGGTGATTTGAGCAATAGAAATAAACAAATTAACTCTTCTATATAATTCTGAAACTGTTAGAATTGTAACAATTCCTGCTATAATCTGCAGAAAAATAAATTCAAAACTATTCGGAACAATAAACCCTAATAACAACACCGTTAAAACATGTGATATAAGACCTAGCCGTGCATCAAAAAAGGCTTTAAGAATTATTGGAAGGATACACAACGGAATAGCATATACATAGTTCGCATCGTATTTAACAACAACCGTCACCAAGAAAATCACCAAAACTATATTTATAAAAATTAGAGATGTTTTGGTATTGTCTTCAAAGATCTCAGGTCGGTATTTTCTTAAAAATAACATGAGCATTAATAAAGTCAATGCCACGAGTATTGTATAGCCAAAAACAATCCAATTATAATTAGACTCACTCCAAATCTGAGACTCAAGTTCTAACTGAATTGAGTTTAATTTTTTGAATTTATTTCCTTCTACAATATCACCCTTTAAAATAATTAACTCACTTTCAGCAACATAACCGGTGGTTGGTGAAATTGAATTAATAGCCTCATTCTTAACTCTATCTGTAAATTTCTTATCAAACAGTATATTAGGCTCAACAATTTCTGCTATTAAATTTAACAAATGAATACGCTCATCTGCAGAATTTAAATTAGTCAAACTATTATTGATGAATTTTAATAAATCTTTTGACCTTAAAAGTCTGTTTTGATTTACGTCAACAACAAAATTCCCTTTTCTAATTTTTACATCAGAAATATTCTCTGTTATTTTTGTGTCATTTTCATCTTCAATAAAACCATATTGATAAATATCATCTAAAACTTTCTCTCCTATTTTTATTAATTTATCATAATCATTTTCTGGATAATTATTTTTTATCTCAACTAAAAAACTTTCTCTTGCTTTAGTAACAATAGACTCATCATACTTAAAATATAATTTAGATTCTTTTTCAATCGTAAAAATCTCTTTATCAATTACTTCTTTTGATTTTTTAACAGCAAAATCAAAGGGTGCGTAGTAGTTTTCATACGACCAAGGCTTTCCTTTGAAATAATCATATTTAAATTTTCCTCCTTTCGGAAATAGAAATACAATTAAAACTACTGTCAACACATAGAGTATAATTTTATAAATTAACGAGTGCTGTTGCAATAAATTATTTATGATTTTCTTCATCTTTCAAAAGTAAAGAATTAAATCAAAACACCATGTATATGTTCCTGATTCAAATCAACCTCTATTCAAACAAAATTAACTAAATTCGCATTACTAATTAATTCTTTTTAATATGTCTAAAAATATTGTTATTGTCTCAATGGCTCGTACTCCGATTGGGAGTTTTTGTGGAAGTTTAAAATCTGTTTCGGCTACTAAGTTAGGTGCAGCAGCGATTAAAGGTGCTTTGCAAAAAATAAACCTTTCTCCAGATTTAGTTGATGAAGTTTTTATGGGGAATGTTCTTTCTGCTGGTTTAAAACAAGCTCCAGCTAAGCAAGCTGCTATTTTTGCTGGTTTACCAGATACGGTTCCTTGCACTACTATTAATAAAGTTTGTGCTTCTGGAATGAAGGCAATCATGATAGCGGCGCAATCTATTCAGTGTGATGATGCTGAAATTGTGGTTGCGGGAGGAATGGAAAATATGAGCCAGGTTCCACATTATTTAGATGGACGAAATAGCGTTAAATTAGGAAATGTAAAGGTTGAAGATGGAATCTTGGTAGATGGATTAACAGATGTTTACGACCAAAAACATATGGGTGTTTTTGCAGATTTATGTGCCAATGAATATAATTTCTCTAGAGAAGATCAGGATGCTTTTGCTTTAGAATCGTATGAACGTTCTGCAAATGCCTGGGAAAATAATTGTTTTAAAGACGAAATTGTTCCCGTTGAAATTCCACAGAGAAAAGGAGATCCTATTATTTTTTCTAACGATGAAGAATACAAAAATATTAAAAAAGAAAAAGTACCCACATTAAGACCTGTTTTTTCGAAAGAAGGAACTGTTACCGCAGCCAATGCTTCTTCCTTAAATGACGGAGCTGCAGCAATGGTATTAATGTCTTTAGAAAAAGCAACGGAACTTGGACTAAAACCTTTAGCTCAAATTTGTTCGTTTGCAGATGCTTCTCAAGAACCAAAATGGTTTACTACAACACCTGCAAAAGCAATTCCGAAATCACTAAGTAAAGCAAATTTACAAAAGGATCAAGTTGATTTCTACGAATTAAACGAAGCCTTTAGTGTGGTTGGATTAGCAAATATAAAATTACTAAATATAGATAGTAATAAAGTAAATGTAAATGGTGGTGCCGTTTCATTAGGACACCCATTAGGCATGTCTGGAGCCCGAATAGTAATGTCGCTAATTACAGTTTTAAAACAACAAAATGGAAAAATTGGTGTAGCCGGAATTTGTAATGGTGGCGGTGGAGCAAGTGCTATGGTAATTAAAAACATATAACCTCAAAAAAAAGTCTCATGCAGTTTGGAATCTGTAATTTAAGTATCATCCCGCTTCGAGCAGAACCGAGTGACCCTAGCGAAATGGTTTCTCAAGTTCTTTTTGGTGATTATTTTAAAGTTTTAGAGAAAAGGGCTAA
>JAGLDM010000214.1 GCA_023145595.1 Flavobacteriaceae bacterium
AGAATGGCTACTTTTAATTTAACTCCGCCTGAATTAACAGATCACGGAATTGCATCTGCACTACAAACCTTATCTCATAAACTATCTAAACTCACAGGCAAAAATATCCTCTTTGAAAACAGTTCAGGATTCAACACCCGATTTGATTCGCTTACCGAAATCAACCTGTATAGGATAAGTCAAGAAGCAGTAAACAACGCTATTAAATATGCGGAATCCAATTTTATTCTCGTAAAATTAAACCATAGCGAACAAGTGCTTAGCATCTCCATTGAAGACGACGGAAAAGGCTTCGACTTAAAAGAGACCGCTCAACGAAAATCTAAAGGAATGGGCTTGGTTTTTATGGAAGAACGTATTAAATATATCAATGGAAGACTTTTTATCAATTCTGAAATTGGCAGTGGAACAAAAATTACGATTAACACTCCTATTTAACTTTAAGTTTACGGTATTCAGTCTCGGTTTGCAGTTACAGGTTTCGGTTAAAGAGTTTGGTTTTTGGTCAATTTAAAAGTCTTCATCCTTCAACTAAACAATTACTTATTAATATTTCAATACATAGATAGTTTTTCAATATCTTTGCACTTTTAATTTCAATAGAAAGTATGATTAATATTACATTGCCAGATGGCTCGGTGAAAGAATTCGAAAATGGAAGCACTCCTTTTGATGTTGCCATGAGTATTAGTAGTGGTTTAGCACGAAATATAATTTCGGCAAAATTCAACGACACAACCGTTGAAACCGTTACCCCTTTAACCAGCGATGGAGATTTAATTCTTTACACTTTTGATAGCGACGAAGGTAAGAAAGCCTTTTGGCACTCCTCTGCTCACCTTTTAGCACAAGCGCTTTTATTTTTTCATCCAAAGGCTAAATTAACAATTGGACCAGCAATTGACAACGGATTTTATTATGATTTAGACCTTGGTGCCGAAGTGATTTCAGAAAAAGACTTCAAGAAAATTGAAGATAAAATGATTGAATTTGCTCGAGGAAAACATCAATTTCAATTGCGCGAAGTTTCAAAAGCAGATGCCTTAGATTTTTACAAAAAACAAAACAACGAATATAAAGTTGAGTTGATCGAAAACTTAACGGATGGTGAAATTACTTTCTGTGACCATGCTGATTTTACAGATTTATGTCGTGGTGGACATATTCCGAATACAGGAATAATAAAAGCCGTTAAAGTAATGAGTGCTGCAGGTGCTTATTGGAGGGGTGATGAGAAAAACACACAATTAACTCGTATTTACGGAATCTCTTTTCCGAAGCAAAAACTACTCACTGAGTATTTAGAAAAATTAGAATTAGCAAAACAACGTGATCATAGAAAATTAGGAAAAGAACTTGAATTATTTGCGTTTTCACCGAGAGTCGGACAAGGGTTACCTTTATGGCTACCTAAAGGCGCTGCCTTGCGCGAGCGTTTAGAAAACTTTTTAAAGGTTGCTCAGAAAAAAGCAGGATACGAATTGGTGATAACACCACATATCGGTCAAAAAGAATTATATGTTACTTCTGGTCATTATGAAAAATATGGTGAAGATAGTTTTCAACCTATTCACACTCCCAAGGAAAATGAAGAATTTTTACTAAAACCTATGAATTGTCCGCATCATTGTGAGATTTATAACAATAAACCATTCTCATATAAAGATTTACCTGTAAGATATGCTGAATTTGGCACTGTATATAGATATGAACAAAGTGG
>JAGLDM010000215.1 GCA_023145595.1 Flavobacteriaceae bacterium
TTTAACAAACCTAAAATACTTTTTACCGGGATTTTTTCTCAATTTATATTATTCCCTGCACTTACTTTTTTATTGGTAAAAGCCATTAATCCCGCACCGAGTATTGCCTTAGGAATGTTCTTGGTTGCTGCTTGTCCGGGAGGAAACATCTCTAATTTTATGACACAAATGGCGAAGGGGAATTCGGCATTATCAGTAAGCATGACCGCCTTTGCTACTTTAGTTTCGTTGGCAATGACTCCTCTTAATTTTCAGTTTTGGAGTAGTTTTCATGAACCGACAGCCGAAATTTTAAGAGTGGTTGAATTGGATCCGTTTACATTAGTGAAATTGGTTCTTTTAATTTTAGGAGTTCCACTAGCCTTAGGAATGCTATTAAGACACTATAAACCAACGGTTTCATTAAAAATAATGAAGAGTTTAAAACCTTTTTCATTGATATTTTTTACAATTTTAATCGTTCTTGCTTTTAGACAAAACCTCGATATTTTTCTAGATCATATTCATTATGTTATATTTATTGTAGTTATCCACAATATTCTAGGGTATGTATCTGGGTTTTATTTTGCAAAGTCGATGAAACTTAGTTTTATCAATCAGAAAACATTGTCTATAGAAACCGGAATACAGAATGCTGGACTAGGACTCCTACTCTATTTCGAATTCTTTCATGATAAAAATGGGTTAAATTTAGGGGGAATGGCATTATTAGTTGCTTTTTGGGCTATTTGGGATATATTCTCTGGATTATTATTAGCAACGTATTGGTCCTTAAAAAAAGATTAGAGAATTATGGCGAAATTATGGTTAGATTTTATGCGAAATTATGTTCGACTAGGACTGTTTTTTTACTATAAAAAAATAATTACAGTTGGAAAAGAAAATATTCCTAAAAAAGGTGCTATTATATTTCTGTGTAATCACCAAAACGCTTTAATTGACCCTCTTATTATTGGAACCACCGATGGCAGAAGCACTCATTTCCTAACAAAAGCAGGCGTTTTCAAAAACAACCTTATCATTCGGCTTTTTCATAGCGTTCAAATGATTCCTATTTATCGCCTTAGAGATGGTCGAGAAACGTTAATCAAAAACGAAGTTGTTTTTAATAAATGTATTAATTTATTGAACGAACAAAAGGCACTTGTCATTTTTCCTGAAGGAAGCCACAGCCTATTGCGAAAAGTTAGACCTCTTAAAAGCGGGTTCTCTAAAATTCTTTTTGACACTTTTGAAAAACACCCCAAATTAGAAATTAAAATAATTCCAGTAGGTTTAAACTACAATTCAATTACTGAATATCCTTCCTCTGTTTCAATACATTATGGCAAGCCAATTGATGCCAACAAGTATTGGGATAAAAACAATATAGATACTTCTAAAGACAATATAAAAGAAGTCGTTAGTAAGCAAATAAGTTTACTTACCACACATATTGAAGATTCAAGTAATTACGATAACATCCACAATCAACTAATTGCTTCGGATGCAAATTTTCTAGATCCAATAGCAACAAATAAACAAATTAAATCAATTGACCCAAGCAAAGAAACGGTTCTAAAACCAACCAAAACACCAAAAAATATTTTATATTATATTGTTGTTCTCAACAGTATTATCCCTTGGTTATTACTAAAAAAAATATCAAAAGGAATTAAAGAACGTGAATTTATCAGCTCACTCAGATATGGAATCGGAATTAGTGTTTTTCCTATTTTTTATGTAATTCAAGCAATCGTATTGTCATTTATATTTGATGCTAAAATTGGATTATATTATTTCGCTTTTTCTATTCTAAGCGGGTTAATTTTAACGAAATTTTCTAAAAACGCAATAGATAAATCATAAATAAACTATTTCTATTAAACAGAGCCCTTATGTTTTTATTTGATTTAACTCCAATCTCCGTATTTTTACCAAATGGATTTTAAACTAAAATCAGAATACAAACCAACCGGAGATCAACCCGAAGCAATCACACAATTAACAAGCGGAATTAACTCAGGTGACAAAAATCAAGTCCTTTTAGGAGTAACGGGATCAGGAAAAACATTTACCGTTGCTAACGTAATTCAAAATACAAACCGCCCTACTTTAGTTTTGGCTCATAACAAAACGCTAGCGGCTCAATTATATTCAGAATTCAAACAGTTTTTCCCTGAAAACTCTGTAGAATATTTTGTTTCTTATTACGACTACTACCAACCAGAAGCTTATATTCCTAGTTCGGGTACTTTTATAGAGAAAGATTTATCTATAAATGAAGATATAGAACGTCTGCGAATTAGCACCTCTTCTGCCCTGCTATCGGGTCGTAGAGATGTGTTGGTTGTTTCTTCTGTTTCTTGTTTATACGGAATTGGGAATCCGAATGAGTTTAAAAAGAATGTCATCAATATTGAAAAAGATCAGGTCATTTCTCGCACTAAATTCCTACATCAATTAGTGCAGAGTTTGTATTCTCGTTCAGAGGATATTGTTAGTAGCGGAACTTTTAAAGTGAAAGGTGATATCATTACAGTGTACCCTTCTTATGGCGATTATGCGTATCGTATTCATTTTTTTGGCGATGAAATTGAAGAAATTGAAAGTTTTGATTTAACAAACAATGTTGTTGTAGAAACCTTTGATGAATTAACTATTTACCCTGCCAATCTATTTGTGACCTCTCCTGACGTGATGCAAAATGCCATCCATCAGATTCAAGAAGACTTGGTAAAACAAGTGGATTATTACAAAGAAATTGGAAAGCATTTAGAAGCAAAACGATTGTTAGAACGCACCGAGTTTGACCTAGAAATGATACGAGAATTGGGCTATTGTTCTGGAATTGAAAACTACTCTCGTTATTTAGATGGTCGTGAACCAGGAACAAGACCTTTCTGTTTGCTAGACTATTTTCCTGATGATTATTTAATGATTATAGATGAAAGTCACGTTACCATTCCGCAAACTCATGCCATGTATGGCGGCGATAGAAGTCGGAAAGAAAATTTAGTAGAATATGGATTTCGATTACCTGCCGCAATGGACAATAGACCTTTAAAATTCGAAGAGTTTGAAGCCATTCAGAATCAAACAATTTATGTGAGTGCCACTCCGGCTGATTATGAATTACAAAAAACAGAAGGCTTATTTGTTGAGCAGATTATTAGACCAACAGGACTTCTTGATCCAGTAATTGAAGTTCGCCCGAGTTTAAATCAGATTGATGACTTAATAGAAGAAATTCAAATCAGAGTTGATAAAGATGAACGCACATTAGTGACCACTTTAACAAAACGAATGGCAGAGGAATTGACAAAATATCTAAGTCGCATTCAAATTCGCTGTCGCTATATTCATTCTGATGTTGACACATTAGAACGCGTAGAAATTATGCAAGATTTACGTAAAGGTCTGTTCGATGTTTTAATTGGAGTCAATTTATTACGAGAAGGATTGGATTTACCCGAAGTTTCATTAGTTGCCATTTTAGATGCCGACAAAGAAGGTTTTTTAAGAAGTCATCGTTCCTTAACCCAAACTATTGGTAGGGCTGCAAGAAACGTACATGGAAAAGCAATTATGTATGCAGACAAAATTACAAACAGTATGCGCCTTACCATTGATGAAACAACTAGAAGAAGAGAAAAACAAATTGACTACAATACAAAGAACAATATTACACCCACTCAAATAAAAAAATCTATTGGAAATGCTTTGGTTGAAAGCAATGTTTCTTCCTTTCATTATGAAAACGCCACAGATAAAGCTGCCGAAGAAGAACTTCAATACCTAACCAAACCCGAAATTGAAAAACGAATTAGAGATACAAGGAAGCAGATGGAAACTGCAGCGAAAGCCTTAGACTTTTTAGTTGCTGCGCAATTAAGAGATGAAATTAAGGTTTTACAAGAAAATTTATAACCAAAAAAAAGCCGCAAATTGCGGCTTTTCTATATAAAACATTCGTTGAAACGAATTAATTTCCTTTTTGATAATCTTTAAGAAACTGAGCCAAACCACTATCTGTTAAAGGGTGCTTTAACAAACCTTCAATAGCACTTAATGGACCTGTCATCACATCAGAACCAATCTTAGCACAATTCATAATATGCATTGTGTTTCTTACTGATGCTGCTAATATTTGTGTATCAAAACCGTAATTATCATAGATTAAACGAATTTCTGCAATCAATCCTAATCCATCTGTTGAGATATCATCTAAACGACCAACAAAAGGAGACATATAAGTTGCTCCTGCTTTTGCTGCTAATAATGCTTGCCCTGCAGAAAACACTAAAGTTACATTCGTTTTAATTCCTTTATCTGAAAAATATTTACACGCTTTTACACCGTCTTTAATCATCGGTATTTTAACTACAATCTGTGGATGTAAAGCTGCTAAAGCTTCACCTTCTTTAATCATTCCTTCATAATCTGTAGAAATAACTTCTGCACTTACATCACCATCAACAATATCACAGATATCAACATAATGCTTTAAAATTTTTGCTTCACCAGTGATTCCTTCCTTAGCCATCAATGATGGATTTGTAGTTACACCATCTAATATACCTAAAGCTTGTGCTTCTCTAATTTGATCTAAATTTGCTGTGTCGATAAAAAATTTCATTATTTTATTTTTTTTAATTTATTTCTGCAAAGATATGAAAAACAATGGCTTTAAATTCCATTTATTCCAACTTTTAAGGAGTTAATTTGAGGAGATTGAATAAAAACGACTTGAAACTAATAGTATTATAACTCGTAATATTTCATGAGCAATTTTTCGTAGTATCTGTCTGATAACAAACGTTTCAAATTAACGGCTATTTTTTGCTTAAGCGTTCCTATTCTGTAGTGAATTCTTGGGTTTTCCAATTCAATAATTTTCAGAATTGCCTTTGCCATCTCTATAGGATCACTTCCTTCAGAAACATGCGCATTCATCAAATCTAAATTTCTCTGATACTGATCTTTATAAGCAGAATCTTCAAATACGGGTGTGTGGTATCTTCCAGAAGCTATATTTGTTGCAAAGTCGCCAGGTGCAACATTCACAACTCTAATTCCGAATTGCCGAACCTCCATATTTGTTGCTTCAGTGACCAATTCTAATGCACCTTTAGCCGCTGAATAAACTCCGCGATACGGCAATCCCATATAACCACCCAACGAAGTAATATTCAAAATAAGTCCGTTTTTTTGGGTTCTCATTTGAGGCAATACTGCTTTCATCATGTCAATTGCTCCAAACAAAATGGTATCAAATGCGTTGCGCATTTCTTGTGTAGGTGTATCTTCAACAGATCCAGTAATTCCTGTACCTGCATTATTTATTAAGACATCTAATCTATTCTCTTTTGAAATAACTTCTTTAACCGCTTTTGATATAGAAGCACTGTCAGTTATATCTAATTTAAGTAAAGTAAAAGGGGGGTTTTTAACCTTAGATGGATTTCTACTCGTTCCGTATACAATGAATTCTTTCGACAACAAGTATTTACCTATTGCCATCCCAATTCCAGAAGAACCTCCAGTAATTAAAACTACTTTATTCATGATTGGTAAAAATAAACGGTTTTCTTACAATTAACTAGAATAAAAGATGTTTTCTAAAATTATAATCTAACTTTTGGATACAAAAAATGGCAAGCGACCTACATCACACCGCTACAACTATGTACCCTTGCTGCGTTCCCGCCCTGGGGGATTCCAAAGGAGCTGGTTGTGTAGGACTTGCCGCTGCAAATTTACAATCAATTTTAATGTTGAGCAATGTTTTTAT
>JAGLDM010000216.1 GCA_023145595.1 Flavobacteriaceae bacterium
AATTTAAAAACTATTATTAGTAAAATTGATGATGTTCCAATTATTGGTTTGACAGCAACGGCAACACCAAAAGTTCAAGAAGACATCTTGAAAACTCTTGGAATGCCAGATGCAAATACTTTCAAAGCATCATTTAACAGACCGAACCTTTTCTATGAAGTACGTCCAAAAACAATCAATGTAAATGCTGATATTATTCGTTTTGTAAAGGAGCGAGAAGGTAAATCGGGTATCATTTACTGTTTGAGTAGGAAAAAAGTAGAAGAAGTAGCGCAAGTATTGCAGGTAAACGGGATAAAAGCGATTCCGTATCATGCAGGTTTAGATGCAAAAACAAGAGTAAAACATCAAGATCAATTTTTAATGGAAGATATGGATGTGGTTGTAGCAACAATTGCATTCGGAATGGGAATTGACAAGCCCGATGTTCGCTTTGTAATTCATCACGATATTCCGAAAAGTTTAGAAAGTTACTATCAAGAAACCGGTAGAGCAGGAAGAGATGATGGAGAAGGGTATTGCCTTGCTTTTTACGCTTATAAAGATATTGAAAAGTTAGAAAAATTCATGGCAGGTAAGCCTGTGGCAGAGCAAGAAGTGGGTCATGCTTTATTGCAAGAAGTTGTAGGTTATGCAGAAACGTCTATGAGTCGCCGTAAATATTTACTGCATTATTTTGGAGAAGAGTTTGATGAAGTGAACGGCTTAGGACATGATATGGACGATAATGTTCGTAATCCAAAAAAGAAGTCTGAAGCAAAAGAAAATGTAAAATTACTTTTAGAAACAGTATTACTTACCAAAGAAAAGTACAAGTCAAAAGAAATTGTGAATACGTTGAGGGGAAATGAAAATGCAATGTTGAAATCACACAGAACAACGGAGCAACCTTTTTTCGGGAAAGGAAAACACAAGGAAGATTTATACTGGACAGCCTTATTAAGACAGGTTTTGGTGGCTAATTTGGTTCGTAAAGAAATTGAAGAGTATGGTGTTGTGAAAATCACGGAGAAAGGAAAAGAGTATATTAAAAACCCTTTTTCTTTTATGATGACAGAAGATCATTTATATGATGAAGTAAGTAATGCTGGGATTATTACGAACGCTAAAGGTGGAGGAGGAACTGACGAGAAGCTAATGACGATGCTCAAAAGTTTACGTAAAAGAGTGTCAAAGAGTCTAAATGTACCGCCTTTTGCAGTTTTTCAAGACCCGTCCTTAGATGATATGACATTAAAGTACCCAATCACTATTTCAGAATTAACAAATGTATATGGAGTAGGAGAAGGGAAAGCGAAGAAATTCGGAAAAGACTTTGTCGAAATGATTGCTGATTATGTTGAAGAGTATGATATTTTGCGTCCCGATGATTTGGTAGTAAAAAGTACAGGAGTAAATTCATTATTGAAACTGTATATTATTCAAAATACAGATAGGAAGTTACCTCTTGAAGATATTGCGAAATCTAAAGGAATTACTTTAGATGAACTGATTATTGAAATGCAGCGGATTATTTTTGCTGGAACCAAATTAAACATCGATTATCATTTAGATGAAATATTAGATGAAGACCAACAAGAGGAAATTTTCGACTATTTTATGGAAGCAGATACGGATGTGATTGAAACCGCTATGGAAGAATTTGAAGGAGATTATGAAGAAGAAGAACTACGATTGATGCGGATAAAGTTTATTAGTGAGGTGGCTAACTAAGGTGCAATCCTCATTCATTATATCAATTTCATCTTAAAGAAATTATCCTTACCACGTTAGTAACGAAATTTATTTTCTACTTTAAGTCCGGCGCTATACAAATCACTACCTATTAATTAAAGAGATTAAGTGATGCGGTGTAATTACTTATGCGTAAGCATGTTGCGCTTTGGTAAATCGCGCTAACTTTGGCAAAAATACATATAAAACAATCTTGTATTTCATAACAAGGAGTATCTTCAACTTTATGTATCTTTGCACGAAATTAAAACAGATTTATGGCAACATTTAAGGAACTTGGAGTTCAATCAGGTTATATCAAAGGGTTGAATGAGTTGGGAATTAAGAATCCAACCGAGATTCAAGAGAAAACGATTCCGACTTTACTCAATTCCAAAACGGATTTTATTGGTTTGGCTCAAACAGGAACTGGAAAAACGGCTGCCTATGGTTTGCCAATGTTACATCAAATAGATGTGTCTAAACCTGTAATTCAAGGACTGATTTTATCACCTACACGTGAATTGGTTCAGCAGATAAAAAAACAATTATTTAGATTTACTAAATATATTGATGATCGTATCTTTTTGGAAGCAGTATATGGAGGTGAAAAGATTGATCGACAAGTAAAAGCATTGGAAAGAACTACACATATTGTGGTGGCAACTCCGGGCAGACTTATTGATTTAATAGAAAGAGGTTCTATAGACTTAAAACAGATAAAAACCATTATTCTAGACGAAGCAGATGAAATGTTGAGTATGGGTTTTAAACAAGATTTAAATCGAATATTAAAATACACGAACGGAACTCGAAATACTTGGCTATTTTCAGCCACTATGCCTCAAGAAATTCAGCGAATTGTTAAAACATACATGGATCCTTCTGCGGTAAATGTGCAGGTGAATAAAGATTCTCAAGTGAATGCAAACATTACACATCTATTTGTTAAAACGACTATAAAACAGAAAAACGATGTGATTGTACGTTTGTTGGAGTCTAGAGATCAAGAACGTGGAATTATTTTTTGTAGAACAAAGGCAGGAACTCAAAATCTCACAGCATTTTTAAAAGAGGAAGGATTTTCTGTAGAAGCTTTAGAAGGAGATATGCAACAACGTGATCGAGAAAAAGTAATGCGTATGTTCAAAAAGGAAAGTATTGATGTACTAATTTCTACGGATGTGTCTGCACGCGGAATTGATGTGTATAACTTAGGATTTGTAATTCATCACCAATTGCCAGAACAAATAGAGTATTACACACACAGAAGTGGTAGAACAGCTAGAGCAGGAAAGGCAGGTTATTCAATAGCATTGGTAATTCCGAGTGAAAATCATAGAATTCACGAGTTACAAAAAGAATTGGGAATTTATTTTAACGAAACAAAGGTTTAATATGGCACTTTCAAACAATGATATTTTTAAAAAATTACGGGTAGCTCACAAATTACGCGATACAGATATTGTAAAAATATGTGAATTGGTAGATTTTAGAGTTTCAAAAAGTGAATTGAACGCGCTATTTAGAAATGAAGATCATCCAAAGTATGTGGAATGTGGAGATCAAATATTAAGAAATTTTTTAAATGGACTTATTATTCATTTACGTGGGCCAATGCCAAAAAAAGAAAAGCCTTCGCATCAGAAAAAATCTTAAAATAATAAGTTTTAGCCCTAAAAGTCCTTCTAATAGTTTTAAAAATGAGAGGCCACTTTTTTGCTTTTCAACGATAAATTATTAATTACAACATGATATTCGAAGTTTGTACAGATTCCGTTAAAGGTGCTATTGCAGCAGGCAAATATGGAGCAAAGCGAATTGAATTGTGTGCAGCACTTACCGTTGGAGGTTTGACACCAAATATTGGTTTGATTCAAAAGTGCGTAGAACTTTCTACCGTAGAAGTAAATGTGATAATTCGCCATAAAGAAGGTGGATTTGTTTATAATTCTACAGACGTTGAATTGATGAAAATTGATATTGAGGCAGCAAAAAAAGCAGGAGCCAAGGGAGTCGTTTTTGGCATTTTAACAGTTGACAATTCTATTTCAGAATTAAATAGAGATTTGGTCCAATTTTCTAAAGCATTGGGTTTAGAAGTTACCTTTCATAGAGCATTCGATTTTGTATCAGACTATGAAGCAGCGATAGGGTTGATTATTGAAATGGGTTTTGATCGTTTATTAACATCAGGGTTGCAGCCAACCGCAATTGAGGGGATTACTGTGATTTCAAATCTTCAAAAACAGCATGGACATGAGATTCAAATAGTGGCAGGCTCTGGTGTAAATGCAGAAAACGCTTTAAAACTAGCCAAAACCGGAATTCAAAATTTACATTTTACAGCAAGAAAACCTTCTCAAACTTCTACAGAATTATCAATGGGGAAAGAAATGGTAGTTGATGAAGATAAAATAATAAATATTACAGATTTGTTTATTTGATGGAATTTAACTGTCATCCTGAGCTTGTCGAAGGATCTCAATTACTTTCTCCATCCCAATAGTAGCAGTTTCAGTAATAACAGTCAAATTCTTAAAATGACTTTCAGTGACCTTGGGTTTTGGGTCAATAAGGTAAATCGGAGTTCCTGTTTTTGCCGAATAAATCAAGTTTGCCGCAGGATATACTTGCATAGATGTTCCTATTATGATCAATATATCCGCAGTCTGCGTGATTTTATCTGCAATTTCTAAATTAGGAACCGCCTCACCAAACCAAACAATATGTGGACGTAATTGAGTATTCTGTTTACAGGAATCTCCTAAAACTAAATCATCATCCCAATCATAAATGAGATCTTCATACTTGGTACTTCTAACTTTTCGCAACTCTCCATGTAAATGAACGACCTTTGTACTTCCCGCACGTTCATGTAAATCATCTACATTTTGTGTGATGATTGAAACTTCATATTTCTTTTCTAAAGAAACTAATAAATGATGCGCTTTGTTTGGCTTAACAGAAAGCAGTTGCTTTCTTCTTTGATTGTAGAAATCAAGTACCAATTCGGGATTTCGAAAAAAGCCTTCAGGGGTTGCAACGTCCTGTATATTATGACCCTCCCAGAGCCCATCGGCATCTCTAAATGTTTTAATTCCAGATTCGGCGCTCACTCCAGCGCCAGTTAAAACAACTATTCTTTTCTTGTGATTCATGGGCTAATTTTTCATTGATAAATTTACAATTAATTCTAAAACGAAACCTTATATTTGCACCTCAAAAAACATCAGTCATGAAGGCAGGAATTGTAGGATTACCAAACGTAGGAAAATCAACGTTATTTAATTGTTTATCAAACGCAAAAGCGCAAAGTGCCAACTTTCCTTTTTGTACGATTGAACCAAATATTGGAGTTGTAAATGTTCCTGATGCTCGTTTACAAAAATTAGAAGAATTGGTGAATCCAGAACGTGTAATGCCAGCAACAGTTGATATTGTTGATATTGCAGGATTGGTAAAAGGTGCTAGTAAAGGAGAAGGTTTGGGTAATAAATTCTTAGCCAATATTCGCGAAACGGATGCTATCATTCATGTGTTGCGCTGTTTTGAAAACGATAACATTGTGCATGTTGAAGAAAGAATTGATCCTGTTCGAGATAAAGGGATTATTGATGTTGAATTGCAACTGAAGGATATGGAAGCTGTTGAAAAACGTTTTGAAAAATCAAAAAAATCAGCAAGAACGGGCGATAAAAATGCTCAAAAAGAAGTTGATACCTTGACAAAAATCATGAATGGATTGGAAGGGTTTCATTCAATACGTGAAATTGAATTGACTGAGGATGAACGTGAATTTATTAAGCCATTACAATTGTTAACAGACAAGCCTATTTTGTATGTGTGTAATGTTGATGATGAGTCTGCTGTTTCAGGAAATGCGTATGTTGATGCTGTAAAGGCGGCTGTAAAAGATGAAGATGCTGAAGTCATAATTTTAGCGGTAGGAACAGAAGCAGATATTACTGAATTGGAAGATTATGAAGAGCGTCAACTATTTCTTGAAGATATGGGTTTAAAAGAACCGGGAGCTTCAAAATTGATTCGTGCAGCGTATAAATTATTAAACTTACAAACATATTTTACTGCTGGTGTTAAAGAAGTCCGTGCTTGGACAATTAATATTGGTGATACTGCTCCACAAGCAGCTGGAGTGATTCATACCGATTTTGAGAAAGGATTTATTAGAGCAGAAGTAATTAAATATGAAGATTACGTTCATTACGGAAGTGAAGCTAAAGTGAAAGAAGCGGGTAAACTAGGTGTTGAAGGAAAAGAATATGTCGTTAAAGATGGCGATATGATGAACTTTAGATTTAACGTTTAAGATATTTCACGGAGAAATATAATAGATTCTTATAAAAAAGATAGATTGTTGCTTAGGCAACAATCTATCTTTTTTTTGTGGAGTAGCAAGTTAATTTGTGTGAAATACATTTTAACTAAACAGGTATGATTAGGTTAGGTAAATACTGTGATTTTATTTGTTAAAAACGAAATTAATTTGACATAATACGTTGTTAATGCGCTCTTATATAATCGGTTGAATGTATGTTTGTTTTAGTTTTAATATATTTCGTTATTTTATGATAAATATCAGTTTTAAAGGATTCTTTTAAAATTAAATTTGCAAAGTGAAATTAAGTAAAATATTTATTTTAAAAAGTATGAAACAAGCAAGTTTAAAAATGGAAAAATCTAATGACAAAGTCGATGTAAAAGGTTTTGTTTTTAATAACGTAACCCCTTATCACGGAACTGAAGAGTTTTTGGAAGGACCAAGTGCAAAAACAAAGGCATTGTGGGAAGTTTGTAAAGAAGCGTCTAAAGAAGAAAGAGATCGTAGTGGAGTAAGAAGTGTAGATACAGAAACGATATCGTCAGTAAGTGCCTTTGAAGCAGGGTATATTGACAAAGCAAATGAAGTGATTGTAGGTTTACAAACAGATGAATTGCTGAAAAGAACAATGAAACCTTTCGGTGGATTTAAAGTTGTTCAAAAAGCTTTGGCAGAGCAAGGACTTGAACCAGAACAAAGTTTAACTAATTTATTTTCTAAATATGTTAAGACTCACAACGATGGTGTTTTTGATGCATATACATCTGAAATTAAAAAATTCCGTTCATTAGGGTTTTTAACTGGTTTGCCAGATAATTATGCTAGAGGAAGAATCATTGGTGATTATCGTCGTATTGCTTTATACGGGGTTGAAAAATTAATCGAATCTAAAAAATCCGATTTAGAATCAATAACAGGTCCAATGAGTGACGCTGTAATTCGTTTGAGAGAAGAAGTATCTGATCAGATTAAAGCTTTAAAAGAAATCATAAAATTAGGAAATAAGTATGATTTAGAACTTGGTAGACCAGCAACGAATGCTCAAGAAGCCGTTCAATGGACTTACATGGGGTATTTAGCAGCTGTTAAAGAACAAGATGGTGCTGCAATGTCTTTAGGGAATGTATCTACATTTTTAGATATTTTTATTGAAAAAGATTTAAAAAGCGGTAAAATAACAGAAGTTGAAGCTCAAGAATATATCGATCAATTTGTAATGAAATTGAGAATGGTAAGACACTTACGTATGTCTGCTTATGATGATATTTTTGCAGGAGATCCAACTTGGGTTACCGAAGCAATTGGAGGAATGTTTAAAGACGGTAGAACAAAAGTCACAAAAACATCTTTTCGTTTTTTACATACTTTATATAATTTAGGGGCGTCTCCAGAACCAAACTTAACGGTTCTATGGTCTAAAAGTTTACCAGAGAATTTTAAAAGGTTCTGTTCAAAAGTATCTATTGATACTTCATCTATTCAATATGAAAATGATGAATTGATGTGCTCTATGCGTGGTTCTGATGATTACGGAATTGCTTGTTGTGTTTCTTATCAAGAATTAGGAAAATCTATCCAATTCTTTGGGGCAAGAACAAACTTAGCGAAAACATTATTATTGGCAATCAATGCTGGTCGCTGTGAAAATACAGGAACGCAACTTATTGATGGAATTGCAGAATATACAGATGAATATTTAGACTATGATAAGGTTATGGCAAATTATAGAATTGCTATGACAGAAGTCGCTCGTGTTTATAATGATTCAATGAATATTATTCACTACATGCACGATAAGTACTATTATGAAAAAGCACAGATGGCTTTAATAGATACAAATCCGAGTGTAAATATGGCTTACGGAATTGCAGGTTTGTCTATTGTAGCAGATTCACTTTCAGCAATAAAGCATGCAAAGGTTAAACCTATTAGAAATGAAGAAGGTTTAACAATAGACTTTGAAATTGAAGGAGATTTTCCAAAATATGGGAATGATGATGATAACGTAGATTTATTGGCTGTTAAAGCAGTAGCAGATTTTAATAATATATTAAAAAAACTACCAGTTTACAAAGATGCAGAACCTACAATGTCGGTTTTAACCATTACTTCAAATGTAGTATATGGTAAGAAAACAGGGGCAACTCCAGATGGTAGAGCAAAAGGAGTTCCATTTGCACCAGGAGCAAACCCAATGCATGGTAGAGATTGTAACGGAGCAATTGCTTCTTTAAATTCTGTTGCTAAAATTAAATACGAAGATTCTAAAGATGGAATTTCAAATACGTTTTCAATTGTTCCAAAATCACTGGGTTCAACTGCTGAAGATAGAATTGAAAATTTAAAAGGGACCATAGATGGATACTTTATTAATGGAGCACAACATTTAAATGTAAATGTATTTGATAAGGCTACTTTAATTGATGCCATGGAGCATCCAGAAGAATATCCACAGTTAACAATTCGTGTATCGGGTTATGC
>JAGLDM010000217.1 GCA_023145595.1 Flavobacteriaceae bacterium
TATAAGTACGGTTCATTAAGCAATACAAGTCAAGCGGTAAGGGATCAAGCAATTGCTCACAATATTGATGTCATCAATATTGGAAACCAATTAGGTTCTAAAAGTTTGACCGTTTGGTTGGCAGACGGATCTACATTTCCTGGGCAAAATAATTTTCAAACTGCATTTAGCAATACCCAAGACAGTTTAAAGGAAATTTATAAGGAACTTCCTAACGATTGGAATATGCTTATTGAATATAAACCTTACGAACCAAACTTTTACAGTACGGTTATACAAGATTGGGGTGCTTCCTTAATGTTGGCTAATGAATGTGGTGAAAAAGCATTTACTTTAGTTGATTTAGGACATCATTTACCAAACAGTAATATTGAGCAAATTGTATCTATCTTAATGCTAAAAGGCAAATTAGGTGGATTCCATTTTAATGACAGCAAATATGGAGATGATGATTTAACTGCAGGTAGTATTAAACCGTATGCATTATTCTTAATCTTTAATGAATTGGTATATGGAATGCGAAACAACCCACAAAACCCTGATTTAGCATGGATGATTGATGCAAGTCATAATATTAAAGATCCATTAGAAGATTTGATTCAGTCTTTAGAAGCAATTCAAGAAGCATATGCAAAAGCATTGTTAGTAGATCAAGATGAACTAAAAGCGGCACAATTTGATAATGATGTTGTGAAGTGTCAAGAAATATTACAAAATGCTTACAGAACAGATGTCCGGCCACTATTAGAGAAGTCAAGATTAAATAAAGGCAGCGCTCTAAATCCAATTAAGGCCTATCGTGAATTAGATTTTAGAAATCAATTAATTTCTGAAAGAGGAAAATACAATATTGCAACAGGCTTATAATCTTTAAACGAATGCAACAAAAAGTAACAGCTGTATTTGATATTGGAAAGACAAATAAAAAGTTTTTCCTTTTTGATAAAAATTATCAAGAAGTATATAGAGAATACACCCGTTTTGATGAAATTATAGATGAGGACGGTTTTCCTACAGAGAATTTGGAAGCTTTACAAAAGTGGCTAAAAGAATTGTTTAATCGAATTTTGGATGCTCAAGAATATGATGTTAGAGCAATTAATTTTTCGACTTATGGTGCTAGTTTTGTTCATGTTGATGAACATGGAAATGTATTAACTCCATTGTATAATTATTTAAAACCGATAGATGAAGATTTAATCGAATCATTTTATAGAAAATACGGACCAGAACCTGAATTTTCATCTTTAACAGGATCACCTAAATCTGGGATGTTAAATTCTGGCTTACAGTTATATTGGCTAAAGCATACCCAGCCTGATATTTTCAAAAAGATTAAGTATTCATTGCATTTACCGCAATACCTAAGTTATGTTTTTACTGGAATTCCTTTAAGTGAATACACCAGTATTGGATGTCATACTGCGCTATGGGATTATAC
>JAGLDM010000218.1 GCA_023145595.1 Flavobacteriaceae bacterium
ATACTCAATATCGGGTGCCCAAACTAAACTATTACCAGACCTCCAATTTGGTGCTTGCAAAAATGCATCGCCCATATCTTCCCAACTTATTAAATCTGTAGATCTTAGTATGGGAGTTATTCTTTCTGTTGCAGCACTGGTTCCCCAATTATCTTGAGTAGCATAGGCATAAAAATACCCATCTCGACTTCTATTATCAAGGATGGTGGGATCTGCAAATACCGGATGAAACACCGGGTTTGTATATTTTTTTACTATTGGATCTGGTGGTTCTGGATTCTCTGGTTCAGAATCACCGCAGTTAACAAAAATCATCCCAACTAACATTAATCTAAATATTAAATTTACGTTTATCATTTTATTCTTTTTTGAAATGGTTTGTTAATTTATCATATTCTTTTTTACTTATAGGGATCATACAACCGTGACGTACCTCTTTAGGGAATGAATATTTATCCCAATCTGCAAAAAAAGTATATCCCGAAACTTGATACCAAGGGCCATTAATATTTCGTGTAACCGAAAGCCCATAAGAAACCCCTGGATACTGCTCATAATACATATACCAATAATTATTGTCGGGTGAAGGAATTAGCATTGGAGCCTCACGAAAATTTGGACTTATTGGGTCTGAAGGGTAAGAGTAGGGACCTAGCAAAGAATCGGAACTACTAATTCTGATCGTTTTTCCAGTAGTCCATTCTACCGTTGGATATCTTTCATCTTTAATTATTGTGTAATATCTTCCTTGTATTTTTCTGATAAAAACATCTATTGTTCCCATATCCCACTCAAATAATTTTTGTGGAGTTTCAGAAAAAGTCTTTAAATCTTTAGACGTAACATATAGCGTTCGCATACTTTGCCAATATCTTTCAGGATCTTCTTTTGTTCCTTCTTTATGCGGAGTATGCCAGGTTAACACATATTGTTTTGAGGCATCGTCATAAAAAATCTTTGGAGCTCCTAAGCGTTGTAGCGCTTCTTTGTATTCTGGTATATCTTTTAGAATTGGTGTATAATTAGTGTATTTTTCCCACGTGATTAAATCAT
>JAGLDM010000219.1 GCA_023145595.1 Flavobacteriaceae bacterium
TATGATGCAAAAGGATTGTTGAAAGCGGCGATTCGTGATGATGATCCAGTAATTTTTATGGAGTCTGAGCAAATGTATGGTGATAAAGGAGAGGTTCCGGAAGGAGAATATATTTTGCCTATTGGGGTTGCAGATGTAAAAAGAAAAGGTACAGATGTAACAGTAGTTTCATTTGGAAAAATAATAAAAGAGGCTTTTAAAGCAGCTGATGAATTAGAAAAAGACGGAATCTCAGTTGAGATTATTGACTTAAGAACCGTTCGTCCGTTAGATTTTGAAACTATTTACGAATCTGTTAAGAAAACAAATAGATTGGTAATCTTAGAAGAAGCTTGGCCGTTTGCTAGTGTTTCATCGGAGATTGCTTTTCAAGTACAGGAAAATATATTTGATTCTTTAGACGCACCTATTAAAAGAATAACAACCGCAGATACCCCTGCACCTTTTTCACCAGTTCTTTTAAAAGAGTGGTTGCCAAACGCAGCAGATGTTGTAAAAGCAGTTAAAGAAGTACTTTACGTAAAATAAATTAAAAAAAAACGAGATTAAACCTTTCAAATGTTATATTTGAAAGGTTTTTTAATGGAAAATTATTTTGAATAAGCCAAAAAGGTTAATTCAGAATTTTTAGTTGAACTAATCCTGATTTTTTAGAGGGATATTAGGTTGACACCCCTATTGCTTAATAGGAGCCATAACGTTTGTAAAGTAAAATGAATAAAGTATTTTTAGCCCTATTATTGTTGCTGAATTTCAGCTTGTTTTCACAGGTTAAAATTAGTGGCGCTGTGGTTGATTCTAAAGGTCATGAAGTTTCTTATGCAAATGTTGTTTTTACAGGTTCTACGATTGGAACAGTTTCTGATGAAAACGGACATTTCTATTTAGAATCAGATGTAACTTATACAGAAATTGAAATTTCATTCATAGGTTACGAGTCTAAAACCTTTGTTGTTAAACAACGTGATTTTAATTTGAGAATTGCTTTAAATGAAACAAGTGATGAACTCGATGAAGTTGTTATTTATTCGGGCAGGATTAAAAACAAAGGAAATCCAGCAATTCCTATATTGAAAAAAATATGGGCAAAAAAGCGTGAAAATGGTACGCACCTCTTTAAACAATATCAATATGAAAAGTACGAAAAATTAGAATTCGACTTAAATAATATTGATAGTACTATGATGGAGAAAAAGTTCTTTAAAGGAATGGAGTTTATTTTTGAAGGCATAGACACTTCTAAAATCACCGGAAAATCCTATCTCCCTATATTTCTTAATGAAGCGGTATATGAAACTTATGGAAATAATAAAACTAAAAAGGTTAGAGAGGATCTTGTAGCAAATAAAAACTCAGGGTTCGAATCAAATCAATACGTAATAGCTTTTGTGAAAGATTTGTATTTAGAATATAATATTTATGATAATTACATTAAAATATTTGATAAAAGTTTTGTGAGTCCTTTATCAAAAACAGGATTGTTATCCTATAATTATGTGTTGACAGATAGCGCTTATATTGAGGGTAAGTGGTGCTACAATATAATATACTACCCAAGAAGAAAAAACGAATTGACTTTTAAAGGCGATTTTTGGGTAAACGATTCCACCTTTGCAGTGAAAGAAATTAATATGTACGCAAATAAAAGCGCGAATGTTAATTGGATAAAGGATATTTACATAGAGCAAGAATTTGATGTTTTGAATGATTCTGTCTTTTTATTAAAGAGAGATTTTATGCTTTCTGATTTTAGTATTGGAAAAAAATCAGAAGCAAAAGGGATGTATGGTAAGCGTACTACTATGTATAAAAACTATCAATTCAATATTGATAAAGGAGCTGATTTTTACAAGACAGAATCAGACTTGTATGATACCGATATATATTCAAAAAAAGATGATTATTGGTTAGAAAACAGACAAGAACTTTTGAATAAGGATGAGTCTGGAGTATATAAAATGTTAGACACTCTTAGTACGGTTCGTAAATTTAAGAGATTAACAAATTTGGCTACAATACTAGTTTCAGGATATGTGGAATTTAATAACTGGGATTTTGGTCCTTTATTTTCTTCTGTTGGAATTAATGATGTTGAGGGAATTAGATTGCGAGCAGGAGGGCGAACCTATTTTGGTCCAAACGATTTATGGCGTGCTCAAGGGTATACGGCATACGGATTTAAAGATGATCAAGTCAAATATGGTATTTCTGGTAAATGGATGGTTAATAAGAAAAACAGAATCATTCTAAGCGGAGGAAACCGTAGAGATGTTGAGCAAATTGGTGTGAGTTTGACGACTACCAATGATGTTTTGGGAAGAAGTTTTGCGTCTTCTGCCTTTTTCTCTTCAGGTGATTCAGGGAAATTAACCTCTATCAATTTGTCGAATTTCTTAGTGACGGTAGAGCCTAAAAAGAATGTCACTTTTAGAACAGGGATGTCCTATCGTACGTTAAAATCGGCTTCATCAACCTTTAATATGGATTACTATGATGAAAATGGTGTTCCGCAATCTAGTTTGAAACAAACAGAATTTGATTTTACAGTACAGTTCACACCCAAAAGAGAAACTGTAAGCTACGGAGTTGAACGCAGTGATGTAAATCAAGATTATGCCAGAATTTTAATTAATTATACACGAGGTGTAGAAGGGGTTTTTGAAAGTGATTTTGATTATCATAAATTACAGTTTTATTACCATCAGAGATTTTTAATTGGCGGATTAGGGCGGTCTTACGTAACTTTTGAAACAGGAAAAATATTTGGAGAAGTGCCACTAGGTTTGTTGAGTATTGTTCCGGGAAATCAATCCTATTTTCTGATGAGCAACACCTATTCGCTGTTAGATTATTATGATTTCGTAACAGATACACATGCGTCTATGCATTTAGAGCATCACTTTAACGGACGGTTTTTTTCAAAAATACCATTATTAAAGAAATTAAATTTGCGGGAAATTGTTGGGTTTAGAGGGGTTTGGGGTGCTATTTCTGATGAAAATACAGCAATAAATGCTTCTGATATAACGTATGTAGCTCCAGAAGATATTTATATGGAATACAGTGCGGGAGTGGGGAATATTTTCAAAGTATTCCGACTCGATTTTATTTGGAGAGCAAGTTATCGTGACGCACCCAATGCTAAAAATTTTGGAATTAAAGGCACTTTCGGAATTCACTTTTAACAATAACATTAACCATTTACTAATGGGTGTTTTATTAACTTTGTACCTTTAAAAAAATAACAGATGAAATTAAGTAGCAATAAAACTTTTGATGTTTTAATAGAAATTCCGAAAGGAAGCAGAAATAAATACGAGTATGATTTTGAATTAAATAAAATTAGATTTGATCGTATGCTGTTTTCGTCAATGATGTATCCAGCAGATTATGGTTTTATTCCAGAAACGTTAGCCTTAGATGGAGACCCTTTAGATGTTTTAGTTTTGGGAGGAGAACCGACATTCCCGATGTGTGTGATGGAAGTAAAGCCAATTGGTGTATTCCATATGGCAGACGAAAAAGGTCCCGATGAAAAAGTGATTTGTGTCCCTGTTTCTGATCCTATTTGGAATCAAATGAATGATTTGTCTGATTTGAATCCACATTTAATAAAGGAAATTGAGCATTTCTTTCAAGTGTATAAAGACCTGGAAAAGAAAAAAGTTGATGTTGGAGGCTGGGGAAATGTTGATGAAGCTTATGCTATACTTGAAAAATGTATTGAAAGGTATGAAACCAGCGATCATAAGAAAAGTGGTGATTTCACAATTTAGAATCTAGTCGAAAAAAAATAAAAAACCTTCTAAGATATTAAGGCTTAGGAGGTTTTTTATTTTCAATGTTTTTAGTACATTTGCTAAACTTAAAAGACTAACTAAATTAATTAAAAGAATATGGAGTCAATGATGATTTGGATGCCAATTGCCGCAGCAGTAATAGGATTATTTTACATGCTCATAAAGAGATCTTGGGTATTGAAACAAGATGCAGGTGATGGGAAGATGAAAGAGATTGCTGATCACATTTACGAAGGAGCCTTAGCTTTTTTAAATGCTGAATATAGATTGCTATCAATTTTTGTTGTTGTAGTAAGTGTTGCACTTTATGTGGTTTCTATCTTTGTAGAATCAACAAGCGCATTAATCGTAGTTGCATTTATTTTAGGGGCTGTATTTTCTGCCTTTGCAGGTAATATCGGAATGAAAATCGCTACAAAAACAAATGTAAGAACTACTCAGGCTGCAAAAACAAGTTTGCCAAATGCTTTAAAAGTTTCTTTTGGTGGAGGT
>JAGLDM010000022.1 GCA_023145595.1 Flavobacteriaceae bacterium
TTTAATGATGCTTTTATAAAAAAACATGGACAGCCAGACATTATTATTACAGATCCTCCAAGAGATGGAATGCATAAAAATGTAGTTGCAAAAATATTGCAAATTGCTCCAGAAAAAATAGTCTATGTTAGTTGTAATTCTGCCACACAAGCCCGAGATTTGGCATTGATGAAAGAACAATATAAAATAACAAAAACGCAGGCTGTAGATATGTTTCCACAAACACATCATGTGGAAAATGTGATTTTGTTAGAAAAAATATAACATGAGGAAATACATTTATACAACCCTAATTGTACTTGCGCTTATATCAAGTTGTCAAAAAGACGACTTCTGTGTAGATCCAATTACTCCAAATTTGGTCATTCGTTTTTACGATAATGCCAATACGGACAACTATAAAAAAGTTTCTGGACTCACTGTTTGGGCAGAAGGGCTTGGTGAATTATACACCGATGTTTCTACAGATTCTATTGCTATTCCGTTAGACCCTGCAAAAGATTTTACCGTTTATAATCTTAAATCTTCTACAGGAGAAGACCAAATAACCATAAATTACTTAAGACAAGAAGTTTTTGTTTCTCGCTCTTGCGGTTACATATACAATTTTAAAGAACTAGATCTTACCAATGTTTCCAACAATTGGATTCTAAATACAGAAATAACAAACTCAACCGTAAAAAATGAAACAGAACATATTAAGATTTTGCATTAGCATTGTCCTTATTGCTGTTTCTTTATCAGCAAAAGCACAGGAAACAGAAACTATTGAATCCGTTGAGATTGTAGAATCAATACAAGATACGATTCCAAGACACAAAAACAAATACGGATTGCGAATAGGTATTGATATTTCAAAACCTATTATTTCTGCATTTGATGATGATTTTACAGGAATAGAACTTGTTGGTGATTTTAGATTGACAAAGAAATTATACATCGCCATGGAAATTGGTGCGTCAGAAAAATCTGGAGAAGAAGATTATTTAAGTTATACTGCAAAAGGAAGTTTTGCGAAAGTTGGTGTTAATTATAACTTATACAAAAACTATGGAGGAATGAATAATGAAGTTTTTGTCGGAATTCGATATGGATTTAGTGCGTATTCTCAAGAACTAAATGAATATACTCCTAACTATTACGGTAGTTATTTTGACATACCCACCTACACCGCAAATATAAAAGTAGATGGACTCACAGCTCATTGGGCTGAATTTGTTATAGGTTTAAAAGTTGAAATGTTTAACAACTTTTTTATGGGAGCAAGTATTGCTATGAAAAAAATGATAAGCCAAGAAGAACCTGAGCAATTCCAAAATTTTTACACACCGGGTTTTGAACGTGTTTATTTGAATAATACTGGATTTAGTTTTAATTACACACTCTCTTACTCTATTCCTATCTATAAGAAAAATCAGTAATTAAGATCTCCTCTTACAAATTTTGAAACCTTAGAAATTTTGATATTTTCTTCTTTTTATACTTCTTTTCAAAAACAACTCTATGAATCAAATACCCCAAAGTTTTTGAAGATATTACAGCGGGAGAATTTTTGCACGAACACCTTATTGAATTAGGACTAATTAAAGAATAAACCATGGACATTCAAGATCAATTAAAAAATTTATTTCCAGATCATGTTACAAAAAAAGTTGAAGAAGTAAAAGGTGAATCAGATGCTATTTGGATGCAAGACAATCCGATTGTTTGTAAATATGAAAAGCGAAAAGGAAAGCCAATTACCATATTAGAAGGCTATACTGGCGCAACAGAAGATTTTAAAAAACTGGCCAAAGAATTAAAAACCAAATTAAGTGTTGGCGGAAGTTTTAAGGATGATAAGATTATAATTCAGGGAGATTATCGTGTGAAAATTATGGAGATCCTTAAAGAAAAAGGGTTCAAAGTAAAACGTGTTGGTGGATGAAATAATTAACCGTATTAACCAAATTGATTATTCTCTTATTTTTTTTGAAATAAATTCTTACCGAATCATATTTCAGTTTTTAGCAAAATTCACAAACACACTTTCTTTATATTTTGTAATTGTCAGGATTTGCTGAAGAGTTCGTTTATTTCCTTTTGACAATAAAATTTAATTTGACCATTCCAAATTAATATATTCTAAATTGGCTTATTTCCTAATATACATAGTGCATTCATTGTATTTCGACAATAGATAGCAAGTAATTTGAGACATTGAATATCGTAGTTAAATATCAACTTAAATTCATTTATTTAAGTTCTTAAACTACTTTTGCTCTTCAATATTATATAAATGAATCAGGACATATACAGCATAATCACTGGTACAGGAAGTTATATTCCTGAAATAATTGTAAAAAACGAACAATTTTTATCCGCTAGTTTTTTTGAGAGCAATGGAGAACCTATTGCCAAGTCAAATAAGGAAATCATTGAGAAATTTGAAGAAATTACTACCATTTCTGAACGTAGATATATTTCTGACGATCTAGTTACGTCTGATATTGCATTTTTTGCTGCTGAAAAAGCCATCGCCTCTGCCAACATTGATCAAGAGGAATTAGATTATATTATTGTTGCTCATAATTTTGGAGATATCACTCCAAATAATAGGCAAGTAAACATGATGCCTGGATTGGCATCAAAGGTTAAAGCAAAACTAAAAATCAAAAACCCAAACACCATTGCTTATGATATGATATTTGGCTGTCCGGGTTGGATTCAAGCCATGATTCAGGCAAATTATTACATCAAATCTGGTGATGCAAAAAAAATA
>JAGLDM010000220.1 GCA_023145595.1 Flavobacteriaceae bacterium
CATATCCTTTAGAAACTGTTTTTAAACGATCGTAAAAATCGAATACAATTTCAGCCAAAGGCATATCAAAAGTCAACTCAACACGTTCTGTGGTTAAATAGGTTTGATTGGTAATCATTCCTCTTTTTTCGATACAAAGCGACATTACATTTCCAACAAAATCTGCTTTTGTAATGATTGATGCTTTAATAAATGGTTCCTCAATCCTATTAAGAGTGGAAGGGTCTGGTAAATCGGAAGGGTTATTTAAAATAAATGCGGTATCTGGTTTTCTATTTGTAAATGCATGATAAGATACGTTAGGAACCGTAGTGATTACGGTCATATTAAATTCGCGCTCTAAGCGTTCTTGAATAATCTCCATGTGCAACATTCCTAAGAATCCGCAACGGAATCCAAAACCTAATGCTGCTGAACTTTCTGGTTGAAAAACCAAAGAGGCATCATTCAACTGTAATTTTTCCATAGAGTTACGTAACTCTTCGTAATCTTCTGTATCCACAGGGTAAATTCCAGCAAATACCATCGGTTTTACGTCTTCAAAGCCTTCAACAATATTTGTAGTCGGATTTTTAGCATCGGTTATTGTATCTCCAACTTTTACTTCCTTTGCTGTTTTAATTCCAGTAATTAAATAACCAACATCTCCTGCTTTTACTGATTTTTTAGCGACTTGTTCTAACTTTAAAGTTCCTACTTCATCTGCAAAATACTCATTTTCAGTAGCAACAAATTTTATTTGTTGCCCTTTTTTAATTTCTCCGTTAAAAACCCTAAAATACGTTTCAATTCCTCTAAAGGTATTGTAAACAGAATCAAAAATTAAGGCTTGTAATGGAGCGTTAACATCTCCTTTAGGTGCAGGGATTCGTTCAATGACTGCTTTTAAAATTTCATCAACTCCAAAACCTGTTTTTCCGCTTGCGTGAATTACTTCTTCTGGATCACAGCCTAATAAATCAACGATATCATCAGTAACTTCTTCTGGATTAGCACTTGGTAAATCGACTTTATTTAAAATTGGAATGATTTCTAAATCATTTTCCAATGCTAAATATAAATTAGAAATGGTTTGTGCCTGAATATTTTGCGCAGCATCTACAATTAGCAGTGCACCTTCGCAGGCAGCAATAGAACGAGAGACTTCATAAGAAAAATCTACGTGACCCGGAGTATCAATTAAATTCAATACATATTCTTGACCTTCAAAAGTATATTCCATTTGAATGGCATGCGATTTTATGGTAATACCACGTTCACGCTCCAAGTCCATACTATCTAATAGTTGATCCTTTTTTTCACGATCAGTTACCGCTCCTGTGAATTCTAATAATCGATCGGCAAGCGTACTTTT
>JAGLDM010000221.1 GCA_023145595.1 Flavobacteriaceae bacterium
GCACAAAGAGGAGGAACACATCGTCATGAATATTCCCGAAATGGAAAAAGAGTAGGATTTACTTATGATGATATTCTTCAGCAAGATTATGATCGGTCTATCGGTTATTTAGATGAAAATAAAAATGCACCTGATGGTGCCACACATTATTTTGCTTCATTGTTAAAACCTGCGAAAAAAGGAATGTCAAAACCAGGAGAAATTGAAAAAGCATTTGGAGATTCTTGGGTAGATTATGATGGTACAAAACGCGCATTTATTGGAAAGGTTAGAGCCGTAAATGGTGTAGATTATGAAACCTCTTTATTTGTTGCTGAAATTCCAGAAAATGTAGATATTACTACAGCTTATTCAGGAGATAAAGACACCTATCCAACACCGCCAAAAGGAGTAAAAGTTAGAAGACTAACTCACAGTACAACCGATGATGGAATTGTTAGAGGTTCTTATGATGGAAAAAGGATTGCTTATTTCTCTGAGGATGAAAATGGAATCAGACAAGTGTTTGTAATTGCAACAGACGGCTCTGATTTGAGTGAAGACCCTGACAAGAAGCCAAAACAACTTACAAATTTCACTTCAGACGCATCAACTGTTAGATGGCATCCATCAGATAATATGCTTTTTTCAATAAGTAATGGAAATATATATATGACTACTGTTGGAAGTTCAAAAGATTTTGGAAACACCAAATTATTAACTTCAACTGATTTATTAAGAAGAGATTTGGTAGTGTCACCAAAAGGGGATCTGTTAGCATATACAATAAAAATTAAAGATGAGAAATCAACGCTTATCGTTGATGGTAAAATTAAAGATGAATTTGATCAGATATTTGTAATGGATATCTCAGAGATAAAATGAAGTAATTAAGTTCGAGAATAGATAGATTTTGTTAAAAAAAACACTTATAATTGTAGAGTAAAAAACTAAAATTAACTAACTAAATAATATAGATAATATGAAGAATAAAATAGAAACTAGGTATTTGATTCCTGTACTTATGGTGTTTTTTGTCATGAGTTTTGCCGACTTGGTAGGAACAGGAGTTGATGAGTTGAAACAGAGTGCAGATACACCGCTGTATGTTTTACAGTTGATACCTTTTGTTGCGCTCATTTGGTACTTTTTATTATCTGTGCCGGTTAGTATTTGGCAAGATAAAATTGGGAAAAAGAAAACGTTAAGTATTGGTCTATTGGTAACAGCAGCAGGTCTGTTTGTTCCTTTGTTAGGTAATACATTACCTGTAATTTTGGGGGCGTTTGCTCTACTTGGAATTGGGAATACAATAATACAGGTTTCGGCTAATCCTCTTTTGGTTGATATTGTTCCTTCTGATAAAGCGTCTAGTTACATGAGCTTTTCGCAATTTCTTAAGTCGATAGGTTCTATGGTAGGACCTTTTGTAGCAGCTGTACTTGGTCCTAAATTAGCTATTTTATTTGGTGATAATTCAGGTGAAGGTACATGGCGTTATGGATTGTATCTTTTTGGATTTATAGCGATTCTTTCTTGGGCATGGCTTAGTTATGCTAAGGTAGAGGAAACAAAATCGGAAGGAGAGTCTGCCTCTTTGTCTTCATGTTTTAAATTATTAGGAGATAAGTATATCTTAGCTATGGTAATGGCAATCTTTTTGGTTGTAGGTATTGACGTTGCAATGAATTCAAATCTTGGTAATTTCCTTGAAGGAAAAATAGGGATGGATGCCGAAACTGCAAAGTATGGTAAATCTATGTATTTCTTTGCAAAAATGATTGGGACATTTGCGGGAGCTATTATGTTAACCAAGTTGTCTTCACAAAAGTTTTTAATAGGATCATCTATACTTGCTATTGCTTCGTTGCTTGCATTAGCCTTTGTGCCGAGCATTGCTGCTGCATGGGTGATTATTTTTATGGTAAGTTTAGGGGTGTCAAATATTTTCCCTCTTATTTTTTCAATTACAGTTAGGAAAATGCCAGAACGATCTAATGAAATTTCAGGATTAATGATGATGGCAATTAGTGGAGGTGCAGTTATTCCGTTTGTTGTTGGTTTGACGATGAGTTTTTGGTTGTCAGGAGGTATTTTGGTTCTAGTAGCCAGTGCTGCGTACCTATTGATTGTTGGGTTATTTAGTAAATAAAATAAAAACGACTTGCTCGTTTAGAAATAAAAAAGGTTCAACAAATAAATTTATTTGTTGAACCTTTTTTCAATTACCGTTATTTGGTTTCTTTAAATTTATGTTATGATAAGTTTACTCTTCTCGTCATACCATGAAGAAAACAAATGCTGATAAGTTTCTTGAATTACATTACGTTTTAACTTATTTGTAGGTGTTAAAAACCCGGTTTCAAATGTCCATTGGTCTTTAATTACAACGAGTTTGTTCAGTCGTTCATGCGCATTTAATTTCAGATTAATAGCGTTCAAAGATTCTAATAAAGAGGCCTTTATTTCATCCATGCTTTTATTTTTACTCAAAGGGGATAATTGAATCAAACCAATAGGTTGAGGAAGATTGAGCCCTACCACACAAATCTGAGAAATAAGATTGTTCGCCATAAAACGATTTTCAATAGGAACAGGAACAACGTAAAGTCCTTTGTCTGTTTTAAAAGGATCTTTTACACGCCCTTTTACGGTTAAATAACCATCTTCGTCCAAAACCCCTGTGTCACCTGTTTTATAGAATCCGTCTGAAGTAAAACATTGTGATGTTAGTTCAGGGTCGTTGTAATATTCACGGAACATCCAGTCGTTTTTAATGAGTACCTCATTATTGTCAAGCGCTATTTTTAGTTCGCTATCTTCTAGTTGTTTGCCGGTGCTATTTGGTCGGATATCATTTATTGGTTGAAGGACTACAATTGCCATAGCCTCAGTCATACCATAGGTTTCCTGAATATTTACTCCTATATTTTGAAACCATTTGATTGTTGAAGATGGCAAAGAAGAAGCGCCTGATATTACAAGTTTGGTATGGTTTAGTCCAATCGCAAGTCTAATTCTTTCTTTTACCTGTTCAGCAGCTTTCGGAATTCTTAGAATAACGTCTAGATTTGGTGTTTCTTTTAAAATTACCTGTTGTAAACTATTCCAGATATTTGGTATTCCCAAGAAAATACTTGGATGTGTATCGGTAAGATTTTTTGCAAATGTATAAAGAGACTCTACGAAAGATATTTGCCCTTTGTGGTAAATTGAACCTGCAAAAATTAAGGATTGCTCAGCAATGTGATTGAATGGTAGATAAGAGAGGAATGTATTCCTGCCTGGAGTTGTTAAATTAAAAGTTTGGTATTTTTTACCTTGCTTAATCCATAAATTAGCAGGAGGAGCATAAGTCATTACCGCACCTTTTGGAGCGCCAGTTGTGCCTGATGTAAAAAAAATGGCCCACACATCATCTAATGCAGGTCTGTAATTGCTAAGGTCAGGTTTTTGGTCTTTTACAAAAGCATCCCAATTAATACCCCTGTCAATTTCTGCACTACCTTTATAAGGAGAAAATTTTACAATCGGCATATCGTTTGGAATGGCTGTTTTTGCTTTTTCCCAATTATCTAATTTCCCGACGAATAGAAATTTAATTTCAGAAAGCAGGACGACTTCCTTTAAAGTATCTCCCACCAAACTGGCATAAAAAGGGACCATTACGTAACCTCCTAACATAATTGCAATTTCTGCAATGACCCATTGGTAGCAATTTTTTGAATAAATCCCGACTTTATCACCTTTTTTAAGTCCAGTATTTTTCATTCCTGAAACCAATTTTAAGGCTTCCGTTATAGCTTCATCATAAGTAAACTCTTCCCAAAGATCACCGTAAGGTTGCCTTAAAAAAATTTCGTTCGGTACTGTAGATTTTAATTCGTAAATTTTATCAACTAATGTTGGGAATTTATTCATAATACTAATGTGATTTATTTGAGGAATTTCCTAAAATAATGAGTAAATCAGTTAATGGTCATTAACCAAATAGACTATTTTTTTGACATCGAAGGACCCGGATTAGAAACACCCCATTCTTTATTTGGTTGATTTCCCATTTGGAAGACCAATGTTCCGCCCGCTGTTATTTCCTTGTGATCTATATATGTTTGATTAAATTCTTTACCATTTAAAGTAGCCGACTGAATGTAAACATTCTCTTTATTGGTGTTTGTGGCTTTTATAGTAAATGTTTTCCCGTCTTTTAATTGCATAGTGGCTTCTTCTAAAATCGGACTACCAATAGCGTAGGTTGTACTACCTGGAGTTACTGGGTAAATCCCCATAGCGCTTAAAATATACCAAGATGTTAGAGAACCCATATCTTCGTTTCCACAAATTCCACCAGCTCCTATTTTATACATTTGCTCGGTAACTTGGCGTGCTCTTTTTTGAGTTTTCCATGGCTGACCTGCGTAATTATATAAATAAGCAACGTGATGTGATGGCTGATTCCCTTGAACATATTGACCAATAGTACCTACAACACCAACGTATTTTGGTAGACTTACAACTGGACTCATTTCAAAAAAGGTATCTAATTTAGAGGTGAAAGCATCGTTGCTTCCAAAAAGATTGATTAAGCCCTGTGGGTCGTGTTGTACGGACCATATATATTGCCAAGCATTCGATTCGGTATAATGACGATTCGGGCGGCGTCCAATTAATAGAGGATCAAAATATTTGTAATACGAATGATCTCCCTCTTGAACGATTATTTGTTTATTATCTCCTAATGCTTCTAAAAACTTTCCGTTGTGTTTTTTCGGACGCATAAATTGGGTTTTGTCATCCCAAACATTTTGGTAATTATACGCTCTTTTCATAAATAACTTATAATCATCGTCTTTTCCTAAATCTTTTGCTAATTGAGCAATACACCAATCGTCATAAGCCAATTCTAATGTATTTGGGATCGCCTCTGTTACTTTATCTATAGGAGCGTAGCCAACTTCTTTGTAAAAATCTAATCCAGATCGACCTGCATAATGAGGTATTGGTGCTGGTGGATTTTCAAGTGCTTTTCGTCGCATGGCATTGTATAAAAATTCAATGTCGTAATCGCGGTAACCTTTAAAATACGCATCTACAATTACTGAAATTAAATGATCTCCAACCATGGCTTCACCAAACATATTTAAGAAATGTTGGGCTGGTAGCCAACCGTAATTTTCTGTTTTCGCCTGAATAGATTTCACATAATTATTTACATGTTCTGGAGAAATTAAAGTCATTAAAGGGTGTTGAGTTCTGTAAGTGTCCCAACAAGAGAACGAACCATAAAAATCATAATCTTCTGCAACATGAATTTTTCCGTCAGAGCCATAATATTTACCATCTACATCTTGAGAAATGTATTGTGCTAATAATGAATGGTACAGCGCAGAATAGAATATCTCTTTATTTTCTTCGGTTGATTTAATTTTGATTTTCGCCAATTCCTTGTTCCAAATTGAATCTGCATCATTTCTAACTTTGTCAAAATCCCAATCCGAAATTTCGGCATGTAAATTTTCACGAGCACCTTCTATACTTGTATATGAAATACCAACTTTGACCAATATTTGTTCATCTTGATCCGTATGGTATTGAACAAAAGCACCAATTTTATCACCCACTTCTGCACTTTTATAGGCAAAAATACTTCCGTCAGATTCTGGGGTTTTGTAGCTAGCATCAAAAGTTCCATAATATAAAAACGGTTTGCTAAATTCGGCTACAAAATATACTTTTCCGAGTCCGGCTCCTTTAATACCTTCAATTCTGTTGTTGTCTATAATTTCTAGACTAGACAATTCGCCTTGGGTCATATCACCAATTTGGTGACCAACATCTAAAATGATTCGAGCATCTTTTGATTTAGGAAAGGTATAGCGATGAAAACCGGCTCTCTTCGTTGACGTTAATTCAACATTTACATTGTAATCTTTTAAAAGCACACTGTAATACCCTGGGCTAGCACTTTCATTTTCATGATCAAAACGAGATCGATACCCTTTGTCTGGGTTTTCTAAAGTCCCTGGTGCAATTTGCAACTTCGTATTAACAGTTGGCATTAATAGTATTTCTCCACCATTTACCATTCCTACTCCGCTCCAATGTGTATGACTAAAGCCCATAATTGAACTTTCTTGATAGATATACCCAGCAGCATAAGTCCAACCTTCGGTATGAATATCAGGACTTAAATGTACCAATGCATTTGGTAAACTAGCACCGGGAAATGTATGTCCGAAATAATCGGTTCCAGAAAATGGATTTACATATTTTGTAAGGTTCTCAGAGGCTGATGATTTATTTGATTTAGAATCAGTTGTTTTATCGCATCCAATAAAGGCAACAGTAATAAGGAGAATTGTGATTTTAAAAAGGTGTTTCATGTGTCTATAATTTATTGTTTTTTAATGGTCACTTGGTTCATTCACAGTAGTCCTTTACTTGAGTGACTAAAATTGAAAGTTATGTGTGTTTTTTTAACAAAAAAACAAATTTAATGATTTAATAATTAAATCATGGGTTAATTATTAATGTATATTGAATAAAATAAAGAAACCCATTGCTAAGGATATTACTTAACGGTAATTAACCGCAATATTTGTATCTTTACGGTATGAAAAAAATGGATTTTAGAAAGCTTTCAAGTGTTGAGAGGCTTGCTTTTAGAAAACGAGGACTTAGTTTAATTAAGTCTGGTAAAAGACAAAAAGAAGTAGCAATAATATTAGGAGTTCGAGAAGCGACAGTAAGTGATTGGGTAAAACAGCATCGTCAATATGGGAATAAAGGATTAGAAGATAATTCACGAGGAGTAAGGTCGGAGGATAAGAAGTTGCTTTCTAAAGAAATCGAAAGAAAGATTCAAAAAATGATTTTGGATACGATGCCTGATCAATTAAAATTGCCTTATTCTTTATGGACAAGAAAAGCTGTAAAAGAATTAGTAGAGCGAGAGTTTGGGGTTGTATTAGCAATCAATACCATGGGAGATTATTTACGTTCTTGGGGTTATTCGCCACAAAAACCGAAGAAAAAAGTCTACGAACAAAATTCAAAAAAAGTGCAAGAATGGCTAGATGAAGAATATCCCGCAATAAAAAAAAGAGCGAGTTTAGAAAAAGCAGAGATTCATTGGGGAGATGAAACAGGCGTAAGAAATAATAGTCAACATGGGAGAAGTTATGCGCCAAAAGGGAAAACTCCTGTAAAAAAAAGTATGGAAAAACGATTTTCAGTAAACATGATATCAACAGTAACAAACAGAGGAGTAGTTGAGTTTATGATTTATACAAGCACTATGAACTCTCAAATGTTTATAAAATTCATGGAACAACTCATAAAGAATAAAGAAATGAAAATCTTTTTAATACTTGATAACCTGAGAGTTCATCATAGTAAAATTGTAAAGCAATGGGAACAAGAAAACAAAGAGAATATCGAACTATTTTATTTGCCATCTTATTCTCCTGAAAAAAATCCTGATGAATATTTGAACTGTGATTTAAAATATGGATTATCAGAAAAACCAGCACCTAAAAACCAAAATCAATTACAAAATAATTTGGAAAACCACATGCTTATGCTACAAGGAAACCAAAATAGAGTTAAGAAGTATTTTAAACATAAAGACATCAAATATGCCGCTTAAAATAATTACGGTTGGAAGTCGTCAGGTTAATAAGATATATGCTTGAGTGTGATTTTAACTTTAAATATCATGCAAATAAAAGCCTTTAAATAGAAAAAATTTGGATGAAATTAGGGTTTCTGTTATCGTTCCAATATCTGATTGATTATAAAATTATAATCTTCTGAATTATTCACAAAATCAAGATCCGAAACATCAATGACTAAGGTGTTTAACTCTTTTTCTGACTTGATAAAAGTGGAATACCCCAAATGAATTTTCTCTAAGTAAGAAGACTCAATATTTTGTTCATAATCGCGCCCTCTCTTTTTAATATTTTCTAAAAGACGTTCTGTATTTTGATATAAATACACATAAATATCTGGTTTGTTGATTTCCTTGTACATCACATCGAACATAGTTCTGTATAAAGCATATTCATCTTTTTGTAAAGAGATTTGAGCAAAAATAAGAGATTTGAAGATGTAGTAATCAGAGACAGTAAAGTTTCTGAATAAATCAAATTGAGCCAAATCATCAGAAAGTTGACTGTAGCGATCTGCTAAAAAACTCATTTCAAGCGGAAAAGCATACCGCTCCATATCTTCGTAATATTTTGGTAAAAAAGGGTTGTCTGCAAATCGTTCCAACACCAATTTCGCATTATACTCTTCACCAATCATTTTGGCTAAGGTGGTTTTCCCGGCACCTATATTCCCTTCAATTGCAATGTAATTATATCTTTCTAATAGTGATGATGGACGTGTAATCTCTTCTTTTATTTTGATAATTTCACTGGTATCAGTACAATTATCTAAACAAGATGAAATGGTTTCTTTTTCAATAGGGTGCCTAAAGTTAGGGGCTATCTCAGTTAATGGAACTAGCACAAATTTGCGTTCTAACATTCTTGGGTGTGGAACAATTAGATTCGGACTAAAAATAATCTCATCCTCAAATAGCAAAATGTCAATGTCTATATTTCTTGCGGAATATTCCTTCTTTTCATTGCGTTCTCTACCTAAGGAATTTTCAATATTTAAAAGTGTATTTAGTAAACTCTCTGGATTCAAATTTGTTGAAACTTCAATACAGATATTATAAAAATCTTCACTTTCAAAACCCCAAGATTTGGTTTGATAAACAGAAGAAGTTTTTCGAATAGCACCTGCCAAATCACTTATTAAATCAACCGCATTTTGAAGGTTTCTGAGCTTGTCTCCTTGGTTGCTTCCTATGGATATATATATGGTTCTTAAAATTTTCATGTATGACTACAAAGAAAAGAAACACGCATAAGAAAAGTGTATATTTGTCTTTTAAATTATGAACATTTTCAAAAAAAAGTAAGACGCTTAACTTATGGTCTTAACTTTTTTAACAGTCTAAATATATATCATGAGTTTCTTTAAAAATGTTTTTTCGAGTTGTTTGGGTGCTTTTGTCGCTTTTGTAGTTATATCATTAATCGGATTTGGAATCCTTGGGGGGCTAATTTTTTCGATAGACGAATCAGAAAAAGATGAGGTAAAATCAAATTCTGTTTTAGAATTGAATTTTAAAAACGGAGTTGAAGATTATGTTCCTATTTCTGATGAAGATCTTTTTTCGGTGCTGTTTCCTGTAAAAACTTTACAATTGAGTAGGATTATAAATGCTATTGAAAATGCAAAATACGACGATAATATTAAAGGAATTAGTATTGTTAACGGACTGTCAGGGATCGGCGTTTCTCAAATTCAATCGATACGGAATAAAATAAAAGAATTTAAAGAATCAGGAAAATTCGTAACATCTTATGCTAATGTTTATACGCAAAAGAATTATTATTTAAGTTCTGTTGCGGACTCTATTTATGTGACTCCGGTGGGGTCTATGGAATTTAGAGGGCTGTCTTCCGAGCGATTATTCTTTAAAGATTTTCAAGAAAAATATGGAGTGAAAATGGAGGTAATCCGACACGGGAAATATAAAAGTGCTGTAGAAGGATATCTAGAAAATGAAATGAGCGATGCCAATAGGGAACAAATTAGTTCTTTTTTGAATTCAATTTGGGGAGTCTTCTTAAACGACATTTCGGAAAGTAGAAATATTGCAGTTTCTAGACTTACCGTAATTGCAGACGAATTATTAGCAAGGTCTCCAGAATTGGCAGTTGAGAATAATTTGCTTACCAAAGTTATTTATGAAGACGAGTATGAAAGCGTTCTTAAAGAATTGGTAGGCGATAAAGTAAATTATGTTGGTATTTCAAATTATATTGATACCGGAAAAGGACGTATAGAATCAAGTTCTTCTAACCGAATTGCTGTTTTATATACTCAAGGAACTATCTTGTATGGAAAGGGTGATGAGAAGTCTATTGGTCAAGAAAGTGTAATAAAAGCAATTAGGGAAATAAAAAAGGATAAGGAAATTAAAGCGGTAGTGCTTCGTGTAAATTCTCCAGGAGGAGTTGCGCTAACAGCCGATCTTATTTGGAGAGAATTGGAATTGTTGAAAGTAGAAAAGCCATTCGTAGTTTCTATGGGAAATATGGCGGCATCTGGGGGGTATTATATAGCGGCAGGTGCTCAAAAAATATATGCTGAGCCAACTACTATAACTGGCTCAATCGGAGTTTTTGGAACGATTCCTAATTTTAGTGAATTAGCAAAGGATATAGGAATCAATGCAGAACAAGTTTCAACCAATAAGCAAGCGGCAGGTTATAGTGCTTTTGAACC
>JAGLDM010000222.1 GCA_023145595.1 Flavobacteriaceae bacterium
TCATGCATTTCGTTAAAATCATATTTCTCTGAATTTGGCTCTATGATAGATGTGATGATTTTTGAATGGTGTTCTTTATCTATCAAATATTTTAAACCTAATTCTTCAAGACCTTCTAATAAAGTTTCCCAAGATTTACTATATCTGGCATATCTACCTTCAATAGTCTCTACGTGAGTTTCTAGTATGGCTTGCTTTAAAGCATAAAAAGTTTGAACGGGTGGTGTAAAACGGGTTTGATGCGTTTTTTCGAAATAAGCATATTGCGCATATAAGTTTAAATATAAACTTCGCATAGGAATATTAGAAGTGGTTTCTAACACCTCTTTATTACAAATAGCAAATCCAATTCCTGCCATTCCTTGAATGTTTTTATTTGAACTTGCCGCTAAATAATCAATATTCATGGATTTCATATCTATTGGAATTGCAGCAAAACCACTCATAGAATCAACAATAAAACTGATGTTACGTTTTGCGCAGATGGCTCCAACAGAAGTAATATCATTCAATAATCCAGTAGTTGTTTCATGATGAATCATGGCTAAATGGGTTAGACCTTCTGTATTTTCAATTAATGCTTCTAGCGCATTCAAATCAATTGGTTCTATTGATGAGGATTCAAAAACTACGGTGTCAATTCCGTAAACATTCGTAATCTGACACATACGTTTTCCATAAGCGCCATTATCAATAATTAATATTTTTCCATCATCCGGAATTACAGAGTTTAAAATAGATTCAACAGTTGCACTTCCAGATCCGCCAAATAATACGGTAGCATAATCTTTTGTGTCGCCAACAAATTTTGTGATTTCTGTAGCACAAAACTCCATTAAATCACCAAATTCTTGTTCTCTCGGACAAATATCTGGAATGGCTTGTGCTAATTTTACGGTGTCTGTAGTTGTTGCTGGTCCTGGATTTAATAGGACATTTCTTTTTATTTGCATTGTGTTGTGTATTGTTAAACAATTTTAAACTATTGTTCTTTGACAAAAGTTTGAAATTGTAAATTATTTTAAAGTTTTATTAAGCGATGTCCCAAGGAAGCGAGTAGGTTTTAACA
>JAGLDM010000223.1 GCA_023145595.1 Flavobacteriaceae bacterium
TAATAATTTGATCAATACCAACCAAGGCAAAATTAAAGGTCATGTACTCTACAATTGGTCTATTTCCTCCCATAGTAGAACCTACAGCAATCCCTGTAAAACCAGCTTCAGCAATTGGAGCATCAATAACTCTTTTTTCACCAAACTCATCTAACATTCCTTTTGATGCTTTGTATGCGCCATTGTACTCAGCAACTTCTTCACCAATTAAATAAACAGCTTCGTCTCTTCGCATCTCTTCGCTCATAGCTTCACAGATTGCTTCTCTAAATTGTATTGTCTTCATTTACCCTTATTTTGAGGTTGCAAAAATAATTAATTTGACAATAGTATGATGTCAATAAAACAATTATTTTACTATGCGCGCATAGTATTTAAAAAAAAACTGTATCTTCGTGCCTAACTTTTTTTTTAAAATTAATTAAAATAAAATATATGAAAATTTTAGTATGTATAAGTCATGTTCCAGACACGACTTCTAAGATAAATTTCACAGAAGGAGATACGAAATTTGACACTACTGGAGTTCAGTTTGTCATCAACCCTTATGATGAATTTGCATTAACAAGAGCCATGTGGCTTAAAGAAAAACAAGGTGCTACGGTTACTGTTGTTAATGTTGGAACTGCAGACACAGAACCAACGCTAAGAAAAGCATTAGCTATTGGTGCTGATGATGCCATAAGAGTTAACGCAGAAGCAACTGATGGTTTTTTTGTTGCAAAACAGTTAGCAGCCGTTGTTAAAAACGGTGGTTTTGATTTGGTTTTAGCAGGGAAGGAATCTATTGATTATAATGGAGGAATGGTACCTGGAATGTTAGCCTCAATTTTAGATTTCAATTTTGTAACCTCATGTGTAGGATTAGAAATTGATGGAGAGACTGCAACTATCACAAAAGAAATTGATGGCGGAAAGGAAACTTTTTCCGGAAATTTACCGTTAGTTATTGGCGGACAAAAAGGATTAGTAGAGGAAAAAGATTTACGAATCCCGAATATGAGAGGTATTATGATGGCTCGTAAAAAACCTTTATCCGTAGTAGAACCTATTGAATTTGATGTCACAACTTCAAGTTCAAGTTTTGAAAAACCAACTTCGAAAGGAGCTTGTAAAATTGTTGATGCCGACAATCTTGATGAGTTAATTTCACTACTTCATAACGAAGCAAAAGTGATTTAGTCACAGACTAAATCATTCCGAACTTGTTTCGGAATCTTTTGAAACAAACAATTCAGTTCCTGAAACAAGTTCAGGAAAAATTTTAAAACAAAATTTTATGTCAGTTTTAGTATATGCCGAATCATCGGAAGGAAAATTTAAAAAAGTTGCACTAGAAGCAACTTCATACGGAAAAAAAATAGCTGAACAATTAGATACAAATCTTGTTGTTTTAACTATAAATTCTGATGACTCATCAGAATTAAGCGCTTATGGTGCTGATAAAATATTGGCAATAGCAAATGAAGATCTGAAAGGATTAAATTCAAAAGTAATAGCCAATATCATTAAACAAGCGGCCGAAAAAGAAAGCGCATCAATTACCATTATCGATTCAAGCGCCAACGGATTAGCACTTGCCCCAATAGTTGCTGTTAATTTAAATGCAGGATTAGCTTCAAATGCGGTTGCTGCACCTAGCAGTACAAATCCGTTTGTTGTAAAAAGAAAAGCTTTTTCAAGCAACGCATTCAACAATACAGAAATAAAAACTGAAAATAAAGTTATCGGACTTGCTAAGAATTCTTTTGGCTTGGTTGAAAATTCAGGAAGCGGAACTGTCGAAGATTTTTCTCCTTCAATTATTGAAAGTGGATTAGCTTCTATTTCTCAAGACAAAACTACAGGAACCGTTACCATTGCAGATGCAGATATT
>JAGLDM010000224.1 GCA_023145595.1 Flavobacteriaceae bacterium
TTATCAATACGACCAGCCGTATCAATTAACTTGCTCTTACCTGTATAGAAAGGGTGAGAAGTTCTTGAAATCTCCAATTTAACCAAAGGATATTCAATACCATCAACTTCAAGAGTTTCTTTTGAACTTGCAGTTGAACGTGTTAAAAACACATCGTTATTTGACATGTCCTTGAATGCCATCATTCTATAATTTTCTGGGTGTATACCTTTTCTCATCTTCTAATTATTTTACACAACGCTTTTTGACGTTGCTATTTTTAAGACTGCAAATTTAATCATATTTTTGACAATTCAAATAATAAATTCACTTTATTTGCATAAACACCCCCCTAGAAAAAATCAAAAAAATGAAACAAAAACATATCATCTCTTTCGCTTTTATTTTCATGCTAATCAGTTCCTGTGAAACTGATTACAAATTTAAACTAGAAGCACCAGAAACAATCAAAAGCAACGAAAAACTCAGCATCTCATTTAGCGAAAAAAACGATGCTCCGATTGATTCTGTTGAATTATCAATCAATACTAAAGCAATAGAATTATCGGCAGATCACAAAGCGAGTATTGATATTTCTTCGTACAGATTAGGAAAACACAGCATAACTGCTTTAGTTTTTTATGAAGGTCAAACAAAGAAAGTAACAAAGACTTTTGAGATTCTTGCGGATGCACCTCCAAAAATTTACACGTATAAAGTGCTAAATAGTTACCCTCATGACAAAAATGCTTATACACAAGGTTTGGAAATCCATAACGGATTCTTATATGAAAGTACCGGACAATACGGGAAGTCCTCTTTAAGAAAAGTTGAATTAAAAACAGGTAAAATCCTGCAACAAATAGATTTAGACAAAGCCTATTTTGGAGAAGGGATTACAAAATTTGGCAACGAAATTTTTATGCTTAGTTGGAAAAAAGGAATTGGGTTTGTATTTGACTTTGAAACCTTTGAACAAAAACGAATATTTAATTACAATAAAGATGGTTGGGGGTTAACAAATAACGGAAAACAACTTATAAAAACCGATGGTTCTCAACGTATAGAATTTTTAAATCCTGAAACATTAAAAGTCCAAAAATTTATTGAAGCATATACGAACAAACGAAAAGTTGAAAGTTTGAACGAACTAGAATTTATAAATGACAAAATTTACGCCAATATATATCAGCAAAATTCTTTACTAATTATTGATGCAACCTCTGGTAAAGTTGAAGGTATTGCTGATTTAAGAGGTCTTAGAGACGAGGTTGAACAACACAGCGCCTTAGACGTTCTAAATGGAATTGCCTTTGACCACGACACTAATAAACTATATGTAACAGGGAAAAATTGGAGCAAAATTTTTGAAATTGAACTTGTAATTAAAGAGTAAAACAATAAACTACTTCAATAAAAGTTATATTTTTACAATAAATTATACACATGAAGAATTATTGGATTTTCCTTCCTGTTTTATTTATTATTATACTTTCATCTTGCCGAGATGATTTTGAAACAACACCAAGTAGTGGTGACTTGTTTTTTTCAAAAGACACCGTATATTTAGATACCGTTTTTACAAATATTGGTTCTAGCACATATAATTTAAAAGTCTATAATAAAAGTAGCAATGACATCAACATTCCTTCTATCCAATTGGCTCTTGGTCTAAACTCCGATTACCGTTTAAATGTAGATGGTATTCCTGGTAAGATTTTTCAAAATATAGAATTACTAGCAAAAGATAGTTTGTATATTTTTATTGAAACAACTATTGATTTTAATCAAACTACCAATCCTATTTATACAGATCAAATTCTTTTTGATACAGGTACAAACCTTCAAGAAGTAGAACTAGTTACGCTGGTACAAGACGCTCATTTTCTTTTTCCGTCTAAAGATGCTGAAGGAATAATAGAAACCATAAAATGGGGTGAAACAGCAGATGGCGAATCTATTGAGGTACAAGGTTTCTATTTGGATGACGACACCACTTTCACCGATGAAAAACCGTATGTAATTTATGGGTATTGTGCTATTCCTTCGGATAAAACACTAACAATTGAAGCGGGTGCAAAAATTCATTTTCATGCCAATTCAGGCTTAATTGCAGACAAAAACGCTACTCTAAATATTGAAGGTCAATTGAATAATCCTGTTATGATTGAAGGAGATCGTCTAGAGCCAAGTTTTAGTGAAACCCCGGGTCAATGGGGTACTATTTGGCTGCGAGCCGGAAGCAAAAACCACAATATTAATTACACTACAATTAAAAATGGAAGTGTTGGAATTGTTATGGACTCTATTGGAAGCAATGTAGCCCCTACTCTTACCATTAAAAATACAGAATTGTACAATCATTCTAACTACGGGTTGCTTGGTAGAGCAACAAATATAAAAGGTGAGAATTTGATAATTAATAATACAGGTTTTTCTGCTTTGGCTTGTACTTTTGGAGGTACCTATAACTTCACTCACTCCACCTTTGGTAATTACTGGAGCGGAAGTTTACGTCAATCTCCAACCGTAATAATAACTAATTTGAGCAACAATCAAGAAGGTGTTGATGCTCCAGATTTAAAAGATGCTAATTTTACAAATTGTATTATTTACGGTAACAACAATATCGAATTAAAATTAAACAAAGTTGAAGGCTCTGAATTCAACTATAATTTCAAAAATAATTTAATTCGCTTTGTCGATTACAACAATCGCTTTACTGACATTCCTGAATATGACTTTGATGACATTACACATTACCAAAACAACATATTCAATGAAGACCCAGATTTTAAAATACCTCATAAAAACAAATTAATGGTAGGTGAAGAAACTGCTGGTAAAAATCATGCAGACCAAGCAGCCGCAAATTTAGTTCCAATAGATTTTATTGGTACTTCCAGGACTTCATCTCCAGATATTGGCGCATACCAACACATTATTTTTGAGGAAGAATAATTTGGTTTATTTTCACTAAACATACTCAAATACATTAACTTATGAAGAATGTGATTATCACCGGAGCAAGTCGAGGTATTGGCTTTGAATTGATTCAACTTTTTGCAAAAAACAATTGTAATGTTTTGGCAATTTCAAGAAATATTGAGCCAATCTCAAATTTAAAATCTAAAAATATCACTGCTTTATCTATTGATTTATCTATAGAATCTGACTTTCAAAAGGTTGTTGACTTTGTAAAAATAAATTGGAAAAAAGTTGATATCTTAATTAATAACGCCGGAAAACTAGAAAACAAACCTTTTTCTAAAACCTGTCTAAAAGATTTTACAGAAGTATACAAAGTGAATGTATTTGCAGTGGCAGAACTAACACGCCTATTGCTTCCATTCTTCAAAAAAGGAAGTCATGTGGTAACCATTAGTAGTATGGGCGGTATTCAAGGAAGTGTTAAGTTTCCGGGATTATCTGCATATAGTTCTTCTAAAGGAGCCGTGATTACTCTATCTGAACTACTTGCCGAAGAATATAAAGAAGAAGGAATCTCCTTTAATGTACTTGCCTTAGGTGCAGTACAAACCGAAATGTTAAAAGAAGCTTTTCCTGATTATGATGCACCAACTTCTGCTCTTGAAATGGCTGAATATATTTATGATTTTGGATTGAACGGTGATAAATATTTTAATGGAAAGGTGATTCAAGTATCATCATCAACCCCATAAATTTTAATTGAAAATGAAAAAATACAAATGTGTCATTTTTGATTGTGATGGAGTTCTAGTAGATAGCGAACCTTTAGCGAATGGAATGTTGGTAGAAATGGCAAATGAACTGGGTCTTGAAATAGATTTAGACTATGCCTACAAAAAATTCAAAGGGGATTCTTTTAAAAATTGCCAAAATCATATTCAATCTCTTTTAGGAAAACCTTTACCTAAAAATTTTGAAGAAGAGTTTAAAAGACGTTCTTTTGATTCTTTTACAAAAAATTTAAAAGCAATTGAAGGAATTGAATCCATTATAAAGAATTTAAAAGTTCCTTTTTGCGTAACATCAAGTGGTCCGCAAAATAAAATAAAACACAACCTTAAACTTACAGGATTATTTCATTATTTTGAAGGTCGAACCTTCGGTTGCCACGATATTCAAAAATGGAAACCTGAGCCAGACATCTTTATCCACGCCGCTAAAACCATGGGTTTTTCGGTTGATGATTGTATTGTGATTGAAGACACTCCCATAGGAATTAACGCTGCGAAAAGTGGTGAATTTGATGTTTTTGGATTTGCTGATGACAATACCTTTGATCTATTTAAAAAAGAAACGACTGCTGTTTTTAGAAACACAAGTGAACTTAAAGAACTATTTAATATTCATTTGAAGTAATGAAAGAAACTTTAAGCAAATATTTGCCAGAGGCCTCTGTCGATTTAGTCGTTGAATTACTTGACAAATACCCACATCATTTAAAAATTGTAAACCAACGAAAT